>JAEZHQ010000019.1 GCA_023416455.1 Pseudomonadota bacterium
CGCCCACGCCGCGCGCCACCCCGGGGCCCACAAGCGCGAGCCGCTGACCCTGGAGCAGGTGGCCGCCTCGCGCCCGATCGCCACCCCCCTGCGGCTCCTCGACTGCTGCCTGGTCTCCGACGGCGGCGCCGCCGTGGTGGTCAGCGCCGCCGACGCCGCGCCGCTGCGGAGCCGGTCGGTCGATGTCCTGGGGCTCGGCCAGGGCCACACCCACGAGCACATCGTCGCCGCCCCCTCCCTGACCAGCTTCGGCTGCCGCGAGGCGGCCGCCCGCGCCTTCGGCGAGGCCGGGGTGGGGCCGGGCGACATCGACGTCGCCGCCATCTACGACTCCTTCACCATCACCCTGCTGGTCGAGCTGGAATCCATGGGCTTCTTCGAGCGGGGCGGCGCCGGCCCCGCCGCCCTGGCCGGGGAGCTGACGCACGGCGGCCGGCTGCCCTGCAACACCCACGGCGGCCTGCTGTCCCACGGGCACCCGGGGGCGGCCGGCGGCATGGTCCACATCGTGGAAGCGGTGCAGCAGCTCCGCCGCGAGGCGGGCGACCGCCAAGTCCCCGACGCGGAGCTGGCCTTCGTCCACGGCGACGGCGGCATCCTCTCCGCCCACTGCTCCATCGTGCTGGGAAGGCCGTGACATGACCCGACCCTCGCCGGTTCCCAACGCCGACAGCCGCCCCTACTGGGAGGCGGCCGACCGCGGCGAACTCGCCTATCAGCAGTGCCGCGCCTGCGGGCAGGCCCAATTCCCGCCGGGCCGCATCTGCCGGCGCTGCCACGGCGACGGGCTGGAGTGGCGGCTGTCCGCCGGGCGCGGCACCGTCCATTCCTTCACGGTCGTCCACCGGGCGCCCACCGCCGCCTTCGCCGGTGCGCCCTACGCCATCCTGCTGGTGGACCTGGAGGAGGGCTTCCGGATCATGGCCAACGCCAGCCCCGCCGATCCGCCGGGGCTGGCCATCGGCCGGCGCGTCCGCATCGTCTTCGCGCCGGCCGGCGACGGCCGGAACCTGCCCCAGGCGGAACTGGAGGAACCATGACCCGCGACTTCGCGAGCTTCCACCCCGGCGAGCGGGTGGGCAGCGGCCGGATGCGCTTCGACGCGGCGGCGCTGGATGCCTGGTGCGCCGTCTTCCCCGACGACCGCGCCTTCGCGCCGGCGATGCCGCCGGGGATGACCGCGATGATCGGCATGCGCGCCTACATGGCGCTGCTGCGCGACCGCCCGCCCGGCAACATCCACGCCCGCCAGCGGGTGGAGATGCTGGGCGGCGCCCGGCTCGGCGACGAGCTGACCACGACCCTGACCTGCGTCGGCAAGGAGATGCGCCGCGGCCGGCGCTGGCTGGAATTCGCCACCGACACCCGCAACCAGGACGGCGCCGTCGTCTTCCGCGGCCGCAAGCTGGTCATCTGGGGCGCATGACCGGAGGTCATTCTTGACACATGACCGGAGGTCATTTTGAACGCATGACCGGAGGTCATTCCAGACACCTGACCGGAGGTCATTCCAGACACCTGACCGGAGGGACCATGGACCACCGCCTGATCGAGCGCACGCTCCGGGTCGACGGCGACCGCATCCGCGCCTACGCCGAGGCCACGCAGGACTTCAACCCCATCCATCTCGACCGCGCCTTCGCCGAGGCGACCGAGATGAAGGGAATCATCGCCCACGGCACCATGTCGCTCAACCTCATCTGGCAGTCGCTGGCCGCCACCTTCGGGCCGGAGGCGGCGAGCCGGGCCACCCTGGAGGTCCGCTTCGTCGCGCCGGTGCGCGAGCGGGACGTCGTCACCGCGGGCGGGGCGCCCGCCGACGCCGGCGGGCGGGTCTACGATGTGTGGGTGAAGACCGCCGCCGGCACCCCGGTCATCGAGGGAACCGCGATCCTCGCGCCGCCGGCGCCGGGATGACGCCGGCGGCGTCCGGCCCGTCGATACCGCACGGATGATATCATAAGAAATCATCCATAAACGAGACAATCTGATACACTGACTTCTTGAGGCGGACCAGCCCGGGGAACCGAGGCGTGCCGATCGCCTGGCCATGGCCGACGCGCGGTTTCCCCGGCACGGGGGCGGCCGGGCCGGGCCGGCGTGCGGGGATGCCCCGACAGGCGAAAGCGGGGCGGGCGAAAGCGGGGGATGCCCATGGCCAAAATCATCCACATGATGATCCGCGTCCTCGACGAGCGGCGGTCGCTCGACTTCTACGGCAGGGCCTTCGGCCTGGAGGTGGCGCAGCGGCTGCCCTTCGACGGCTTCACGCTGGTCTACCTGCGCAACGCCGAGAACGACATGGAGCTGGAGCTGACCGTCAACCACGACCGCAGCGCGCCCTACACCCACGGGGACGGCTACGGCCATATGGCGGTGGTGGTGGACGACCTCGACGGCGAGCACGCCCGGCTGGAGGCGCTGGGCTTCCCCGTCACGCCGGTGAAGGCGTTCGCCCCCGGCGGCGCCCTGCTGGCCCGCTTCTTCTTCGTCACGGATCCCGACGGCTACAAGACCGAAGTTCTGCAAAGGCACGGCCGCTACCGCTGATGGGACGGCCCCGGCGCCGGCCGGAGCGCAAGCACAGGGAAGGAGACGTCGTCCATGCGAATCCTCGACAAAAGGACAAGGATCGACCGCCGCGGCTTCCTGAAGACCTCGGCGGCCACGGCCGTCGCGGCGGGGGCGGTGGCGGGCTCGGTGGTGTCGCTCGCGCCGGCCCCGGCCTGGGCGCAGTCGATGAAGGCGCTCACCCCCGAAGCGGCGGGGACGCTGCTGGTCATGGCGCGCGACCTCTACCCCCACGACCGGCTGGGCGACAGCTATTACGAGGCGGCCGTCGCCAGCATGGACGAGGCGGCGGCCCGGGATCCCGCCACCGCCGCGCTGCTCAACGACGGGGCGGCGGCGCTGGACGGGGCGGCGCGCCGGCTCCGCCAGGCGGCCTACGCCGCCATCCAGGGCGAGGCCGACCGCGTCGCCGTGCTGAAGACGCTGGAGTCCTCACCCTTCTTCCAGAAGGTCCGGGGCGACATGGTGGTCGCCCTCTACAACCAGCCGGAGGTGTGGCGCAAGCTCGGCTACGAGGGGCCGTCCGCGGATCAGGGCGGCTACCTGCACCGCGGCTTCGACGACATCGACTGGCTCAAGGACGCCTGAACCGGCGGGCTGCCGACGCAGCGAGGGAGGACGGACCATGGTTGCGGCATTCGATCTCGACGACGACGGCGTGGTGGTGGTGATCGGGTCGGGGGCCGGCGGCGGCACGCTGGCCAACGAGCTGGCCCAGAAGGGCGTCAAGGTGGTCTGCCTGGAGGCCGGCGGGCGGCACGAGATCCAGGACTTCGTGAACGACGAATGGAAGAGCTTCACCCGGATCTCCTGGCTGGACAAGCGCACCACCTCGGGGAGCTGGCGGGTCGCCAGGGACTTCCCCAACCTGCCGGCCTGGATCGTCAAGGCGGTCGGCGGCTCCACCGTGCACTGGGCCGGCGCCTCGCTGCGCTTGCAGGAGCACGAGTTCCGGGCGCGCTCCGTCTACGGCGCGGTGGAGGGTGCCAGCCTGCTGGACTGGCCGCTCACGCTGGCGGAGCTGGAGCCCTACTACGCCAGGGCGGAGTTCAAGATGGGGACGACCGGCACCAACGGCATTCCCCGCCTGCCCGGCAACAACAACTACAAGGTGCTGGCCGCCGGCGCCCGGCGCGTCGGCTACAAGGACGTCCACACCGGGAACATGTCGATCAACAGCCAGCCCCGCGACGGGCGGGGAAGCTGCCTGCAAATCGGATTCTGCTTCCAGGGCTGCAAGTCGGGGGCGAAGTGGTCGACGCTCTACAGCGAGATCCCCCAGGGCGAGGCCACCGGCAATCTGGAGGTCCGCCCCGACAGCCAGGCCCTTAGGATCGAGCACGACGCCCGGGGCCGCGTCAACGCGGTGCTCTACGCCGGCAAGGACGGCGCGATCCAGCGGCAGAAGGCGCGCGTCGTGGCGCTCGCCGGCAACTCCATCGAGAGCCCGCGGCTGCTCCTGAACTCGGCCTCCCCGCTGTTTCCGGACGGGCTGGCCAACTCCTCCGGCCAGGTCGGGCGCAACTACATGCGGCACATGACGGGATCGGTCTACGGGCTGTTCGAGAAGCCCGTGCACATGTACCGCGGCACCACCATGGCCGGCATCGTCAAGGACGAATCCCGCCATGACCCGTCGCGCGGCTTCGTCGGCGGCTACGAGATGGAGACCCTGTCGCTGGGCGTCCCCTTCACCGCCGCCTTCCTCGACCCCGGCGCCTGGGGGCGCGGCTTCACCGCGGCGTTGGACGTCTACGACCACATGGCCGGCATGTGGCTGGTGGGGGAGGACATGCCGCGCGCCACCAACCGCGTCACCCTGCACCCCACCGAAAAGGACGCGCACGGGCTGCCCATCCCGAACGTCCATTTCGACGACCACCCGAACGACCTCGCCATGCGCGCCCACGCCTACGCGCAGGGCTCGGCGGTCTACGACGCCGTCGGGGCGACACGCACCATCCACACCCCGCCATACCCGTCCACCCACAACCTGGGCACCAACCGCATGAGCGCCGATCCCCGCGACGGCGTCGTCGACAAATGGGGGCAGGCCCACGACGTCCGCAACCTGTTCGTCTCCGACGGCAGCCAGTTCACCACCGGCGGGGCCGAGAATCCGACCCTGACCATCGTCGCACTGGCCATCCGGCAGGCCGACCGCATCGCCGACCAGATGGGCCGGAACGTCATCTAGCGGCGGCCCGCCGCCGGCGCCTTCCGGGTTTGACGCGGCGCCGATCCCATCCATGTCAAGGGGGGGAACAGCGGGCGGAGCCGGGATGACGCAACGACAGGGAGCCGCGACGGGAGCGGCCGGGGAGGCCCGGCCGCCGCGCCGGGGCGTGGTCCTCTACCGGCCCGGCGCCGACGGCTATGCGGGCAGCCACGAACGGGCCACCCATCTGGACATCGCGCGGCGGCTCGCCGCGCTCAAGGGCTACGAGGCGGCGGCGGAGCACGACCCGGCGCGGGTCCATCCCGGGCCGGTCTATCTGCTGCCCTGCGACACCATCGTCGGGCTGGAGGCGGCCGGCGCTCTGGGTGTCCGCGACGAGCACGACCTGTTCGGCGGCGTCGTGCCGCACGCCTTCGTCGCCACCAAGGCGATCACCCACCCGCTGGCCGGAGCGGACGCCGCCGCGCCGGAGGGCTGGTCGGCCGAGATGGGGCGGCGGGTGAGCGGCGTCGTCCTCGCCGGCCACACCGCCTTCTCCCGCAATGACGCGCGCCGGGCCGGCCGCCGCCTGCTGGAATCCGGGCCGGTGCGCGTCAAGCGCGTGAGCGAGAGCGGCGGGCGCGGGCAGAGGGTCGTTCACGACCCCGCCGGCCTGGAGGCCGCGCTCGACGCCGTCGACCCGGCGGAGCTGTCGCGCTGCGGCTTGGTGCTGGAGGAGGATTTGGCCGAGGCCGCGACCTTCAGCGTCGGCCAGGTGCGCGTGGCCGGGCTGGTGGCGAGCTACTGCGGCACCCAGCGCCTGACCCCGGACAACGGCGGCGCTCCCGTCTATGGCGGCTCGGCGCTGACGGTGGCGCGCGGCGGCTTCGATGCCCTGCTCGCCCTCGACCTGCCGGAGGCGATGCGGCTGGCGGTCGCCCAGGCCCGTGCCTACGACGGCGCGGCGGCCGCGGTCTATGCGGGATTCTTCGCGTCGCGCCGCAACTACGACGTCGTGCAGGGGGTGGACCACCACGGGCGGCAGCGTTCCGGCGTGCTGGAGCAGTCCTGGCGGGTCGGCGGGGCCAGCGGCGCCGAGATCGCGGCGCTGGAGCGGTTCCGGGCGGATCCGGCGCTGCCGGCCCTGCGCGCCGCCAGCGTCGAGGTCTACGGCGTGGGCGCGCCGGTGCCGCCGGGGGCCGCGGTGTCCTTCCGCGGCCACGACGACCGGGTCGGCTTCATCACCAAATACACGCTGGTGGAACCCCATGCCAACGCGCGATGAGTGCATCGAGATCGCCGTCGACGACCAGAGGATCGCCGGGACGCTGGTGGCGCCGGCCGCCACAATCCCGGGCTTCCTGTTCATCCACGGCTGGAGCGGCAGCCAGGAGCAGTATCTGGCGCGGGCGCGCGAGATCGCCGCGCTGGGCTGCGTCTGCCTGACCTTCGACCTGCGCGGCCACGCCCGCACCGACGCGCAGTTCGAGACCGTGACGCGGGAGGACAACCTGCACGACGTCCTCGCCGCCTACGACCGGCTGGCCGGCCAGCGGGGCGTCGATCCGGCGGCCATCGCCGTGGTGGGCAGCAGCTACGGCGGCTATCTGGCCACCATCCTCGCTGCGATGCGGCCGGTGCGCTGGCTCGCCCTGCGCGCTCCGGCGCTCTACAAGGACGAGGACTGGGCGGTGCCGAAGCGGCGACTCGACCGCGACGAACTGGCGACCTACCGGCGCGGCACCGTGCGCGCCCATCAGAACCGTGCGCTGCGGGCCTGCGCCGGTTTCGAGGGCGACGTGCTCATCGTCGAGTCCGAGCACGACGACATCGTGCCGCACCCGGTCATCACCAACTACCGCAAGGCTTTCGAGAAGGCCCGTTCCCTGACCTACCGCGTCATCGAAGGCGCCGACCACGGCATCTCGACGGAGCCCTTCCAGCAGGCCTACACCACGCTCCTCGTCACCTGGGCGGCCGAGATGGTGATCGGCGGCCGCGAGGCCGGCTCCGCACCGGGCGCCCGCGCCCATCTCGCCCCGTCGCCGCGCCGGGGGCCGCCGCGGCCGGCCTGAGCCGGCGTCTTCCAGGCCCGGGAGACGCCCGTGAATTGGAAACATCCGCGCGGCGGGGCGGGCAGCGGCGGTGCTCCGTCATGCGGGCCGTGCTCTTGACGCCGGCGGCAGCCGGGGCCACCTGACCGTCACCTGGATCCGGGCCCCTCTGGCGACGTAGACGTGGTCGCGATGTCGGATCTCTTCACCTGCTTTTGCGCCGACGGGCGTGACCGCACTTGGAGGGACCGATGCCCCGATGGACCCGAAGCGCCCAGCCACCCGCTCCGCAGAACCTCCCCCGGACAATCCCTTCCGCGCCCGCACGCCCCATCACGGGCGTGGCGGTGCCCGTTCCTTCGACCCCATCGACCATCCAGAGCAACCGCGCAGCCATATTGGCGACAGCGCCGATGAAGACGCCGGAGTGCTCGATGAGCGGTTCGAGAGCGGACCGCGGACGATCGGAATCGACGTGGAGCGTGAACCGGCTCGTCGAACCAGACCCCGATCGCTTCCACGAGAGAGGAACCCGCGGGATGCGCCGGACATCATCGGTGATGCGGATCATGGGAACTCGCTCGCCGGCCTCCGCCGACCTGGCGCTTTGGCCATTTTATCGGAATTGAAGGAGGCCCTATGGACACCGTCCTTGCCCTGGCTGCCGATCCTGCCGCCTGGGTTGCGCTTGCCACGCTGATCGCGATGGAGGTCGTGCTCGGCATCGACAACCTGATCTTCATCTCCATCCTGACCAACAAGCTGCCCGAGCATCAGCGGGAACGGGCCCGGCGCGTCGGCATCGGCGCGGCGCTGCTGCTCCGTCTGGCACTGCTGGGCACGGTGGCCATCATCGTGCAGCTGACCGAACCGGTCATCAGCCTCTTCGGCAAGGGGCTGTCCTGGCGCGATCTGATCCTCATCGCGGGCGGCCTGTTCCTGGTCTGGAAAGCGACCAAGGAAATCCACCACAATGTCGATCCCGACCCCGCTCCCGACCTGTTCGACAACAAGGCGCCCACCCTCGGCTTCGCGGCGGCCATCGGCCAGATCCTGGTTCTCGACCTGGTGTTCTCCATCGACAGCATCATCACCGCCGTCGGCATGACCGAGCACGTCACCATCATGGTGATCGCCGTCCTGGTCACCGTCGCCGTGATGCTGCTCGCCGCCACCCCGCTGGCGAACTTCATCCACGCCAACCCGACGGTCGTGATGCTGGCCCTGGGCTTCCTGCTGCTGATCGGCACGACGCTGATCGCCGAGGGCTTCGGCGCCCACGTGCCCAAGGGCTACATCTACGCCGCCATGGCCTTCTCGGCCCTGATCGAAGGGCTTAACATGCTGTCGCGCCGGGCGAGGCGGAAGCATGGGCAACCGGCGCCCGCCAAGGCGCCGGGCCGGTCCGCCTGATGGCGGGCCGACCCTGGCGGACCTGAAGGTCCACGCATCGCAAACATGGGGGCACCTGTGGGGCTGAACGTCTGGGAAATCCTCATCCTCCTGCTGATCGTCATGATCATTTTCGGCGCCGGGAAGCTGCCCCAGGTCATGGGAGACCTCGGCAGGAGCATCCGGAGCTTCAAGGCCGGGCTGAAAGAGGACGACGGACCCGCACAGGCCCCCGGCGGAGACGCCCCCAGGACGCCGGCACGCCCGACCGAGGTCGGCCGGCGCCCCGGGACCGACGCTTGAGCCCGGGCATCCGGCAAGATATCCCAAGGGTCAGCAGAGCGGCCGCCCCCGGGGCACGGAAGGTCACGCCGGCGACGGACGGGAGGCGATCATGGCGCGGATCCCCGATGAACGGCACCATCGGCACGCCGCTTCACGCTTCGCGGCGGTGTGGCTCTGGACCGGTACGGCCTCGGCTGGGACCGGCTCCGCATTCCGGTCAACCTGCTCCTGACGGTACCGGCGGCGGACCTCATGGCCGCCGCCCCGATTGTGTCCGCCAGCCTCGATCAAATGCTCCAGCCTTCTCACGGCCCGCGCGGCCCAGGCGGCGGAAGGGTGTCGGTTGGATCGGTTTCCGAGTTCGGGGCGTTCAGTTCGCGGATAATCTCGTCGCACACGCTCCTGCCGACGATGCCCAAGGCGCCGAGGTGGTCGACCGCGCTCTTTACGCCAACGCCCATCATGCGGGCGATCTCCACCGCCCATCCGACAGTACCGAACGGCTCCTGCGCGCGCGCCAGGGCCTTGTCCAGGATCGGTTCCGGCATCAGGACCATGGCGGCGAAGGCGTTGGCACGCTGTTCCACCCCGTGCGGCGCCCAGGGGCCGCTGACCAGCGCGAGCGACCGGCCGTAGCCGCGGTCGTGGCAGATGTGGCACAGCTCGTGAGCGAGCGTAAAGCGTCGGCCGCTGCGGTACTGGTGGGCGACATGGCTGCCGTTGACCAGAATGGTCGGTTGCTGTTGGTCACCAGCGATGGCCACCCCGCGCATCATACGATCCTCGAACTTGCTCTCAAGCACGGTTATGCCCAGCCGGTCAATCAGGGCGTCGATATCGACCGACTCGTCGTCCTCGTCCGGCAAGCCCAACTCTTCAAGCAGATCCAGGGCAAGCTCGTACCCTTCCTCATAGGGGTGCAGGATGCCGGAGAGGGGACGTTCATCGATATGGTGCCGCAGCGCCTCACTCTCGCCCGCCGCCCCGGTATAGCTTTGGATCACCGTGCGGGCCAAGAGCTCGGCGTCGTTGCCCGAAATCTCGGGCGAGACCGTGCCGAACATCATAACCATGGGCGCTAAACGGTCGATGTGGGTGGGCTTGACTTCGCCCTTGAACGCCGGCGAACGGATTTCCTGCGGCGAAAGGCGCCTGGGCAATGCCGCGAAAGCATCCGCAACGGGCGCGTTCTCGCCGGCGATGTACCAGCGCCGGCGATCCTCGGTCGAGCCGGCGCGGATGGCTTCCAGATGCCGAGCGAGGCCGCGCGTCTCTTCCGACGGCCAACTCTCCGCGAGGATGGCGTAAGCCTTCCAAAGCGCTGCCTCAAGCGGTTCCGCGACCTCCCCGACCGGAAGGTTCGCGACACCTTCGGCGTTGGTGAAGGCGAACGCCTTGGGCATTCCCGGCAGGGGCGACCGGCCCCAGGAGATCTCCACGAAGTCCAGCACGCGGCGGATGAACATGTCGGGATACAGGCCCCCGGTCCGGCTCGCCCGCAGGGCATGCCGGCGCCACCAGCCGTCCCACCCGGATCGGGCATCGCTGCCCAACCTTTCCAACTGGTTGCGCGTGCGGTGGAGCACGGCGTAGTACGCTTCACGCGCGGAGTGCCGGTCACCGCCGGTGCTGGGCAGCCGGGATTCGTGGAGGAGGGCGTCCCAATTCACGGCCAACCAATCGAAGGTGGGGTAGAGATACCAGTGGACCGCGGTGTCGACGTGCTCCTCCACAGCGTGTTTGCACAGGTTCTCGCCGCGGACCCAAAGGCGGACGGCCCCCCACGACGCGCTGTCGTAGCGCACGCGGCCCGTGTCGCGGTCGGGATCGGGCAGGAACGCGAACTCGACAGCGAATCGTTCACGCTCCCCGAATTCATGCCAAGTCACCGGCCGACCTCCAACTCGTGCAGGGTGACGTCGTCGAACGTCATGCGGCGGTTCACCAAGCGCTTATTGACCTTTCTCTCTTCAATCCAACGGCGCCGGATCGGCTCCTCGACCTCCACCCAGGGAACCGGGTATCCATGCCAGCCGCCGAGGTTGTCCGGCTGAGCTTCGAAGGCCCAACCGTCATATGTGGCGTACCGACACTTTTTCCCCGTCTGCGACGGCTCGCTGGATTGTAAAATCTCGTCCGCGAGCGGCCAAGTCCACTTTGGGCACAATGCCCCCTTGCGACCGGGCTGCCATGGCTCGCG
>JAEZHQ010000060.1 GCA_023416455.1 Pseudomonadota bacterium
CCATGACCCTGCGCTGCGAAGCCGCCGAAGGCGGCGGGGCGCTGGCCGCCGCCCTGCGCGAGACGCTGGCCGCCGTCACCAAGCTCCGGGGCGAGGTCGAGATCGTCCCCCCCGGCAGCCTGCCCGACGACGGCAAGGTCATCGACGATCGGCGGTGACGACCGGCGGTGACGGCGGGCGGTGACGGCGGGCACCGGCCCCCGTCCTTCCGGCGGAATCCCGCCCGCCGGTGCGCAAGCGCGCTACTATCCCCGGTGCGAGGGCGCCGCCGTGGCGGCGCGGCTCGGACCCGAGGACCCACGGCCCCGGCGCGGTTCCCCCCGCGCCGGAGCCGCAGGGCGGGGTCGGTCCCAACAAGCCGATGGGCGCGCGCATGCCGTTGAACAGCCAGGACACCACCGCATCGTTCCCTTACCCCGGCCCGACGTCGCACTTCTATGTGTCGCAGCGGCTCCGGCTCCACTATGTGGACTGGGGCAACCCCGGGGCCGAGCCGCTCCTGATGGTCCATGGCGGCCGTGACCATTGCCGGAGCTGGGACTGGGTTGCCCAGGCCCTGCGGCGCGATCACCACCTCGTCGCCCCCGACCTGCGGGGGCACGGCGATTCCGCCTGGGCCGTCGGCGGCAGCTACGCCATCGCCGACCTCGTCTACGACCTCGACCAGCTGGTGCGCCAGTCCGGTCTGGCGCCGGTGTCGATCATCGCCCATTCGCTGGGCGGCGCGGTCAGCCTGCTCTACGCCGGGCTGTTTCCCGAGGCGGTGCGGCGGCTGGCCGTCATCGAGGGCACCTGGCAGCTCGACCCGGCGATGAGCGGGCGTGCCCGGCTCCCCGTGGAGCAGCGCATGGAGGGCTGGATCGGGCAGCTGCGCGAGCTTGCCGCCCGCAGCCCGCGCAAGTACCGCAGCCTGGACGAGGCGGTCGAGCGGATGCGCCGGGAGAGCCCCCACCTGACGGTCGAGCAGGCCCGGCACCTCACCCGGCACGGCACCCAGCGGAACGAGGACGGCACCTACAGCTGGAAGTTCGACAACCACATCCGGGCCTACGTGCCGAACCGCTTCACCGATGAGGAGGTGGCCGGGCTGTGGTCCCGGATCACCTGCCCGGTCCTGCTGCTCCACGGTTCGGCCAGCCGGCACGCCGACCCGCGCAGCCTCGACCTCCTGCGCCACTTCCGGCAGGCCCGCTCGGTGGAGATCGCCGACGCCGGCCACTGGCCCCACCATGACCGGCTCGACGAGGTGCTGGCGGCGGTGCGGCCCTTCCTGGCCGGGGATGGGGCCGCCGGGCCGAGGGGGTGAGCGACCCCCGCGAGCGCCGGCAGGGCCACCCCTTCCCCATCCGGTGTCCGCAGCGGCGACACCCGTTTCGTGTTTCCAGCGCGCACACTGTCCTTGCAGGAGACACGGGCCGGAGCCGGAAGGGCGGCTCGCGGCTCCCGGCAAGGCGGGGCGGGCGCGCGCCGCCCGGCCCGGCCCGCTTGGCACGCTCCTTGCTGACCGGGGGTGGAGAGCCCGCAGCGGCTTACGGCTTCCCCCGCGAAGCCGGACCCCCGGAAAGCAACGAAGGAGGAAACGGGCGATGGTGCAGCAACGCACTTCCCTGCCGGCGGCCATGCTGGCCGCGGCGTTGACGGTCGCCGGGCCGGCGACGGCCAAGGGCGTGTCGGACGACACCGTCAAGATCGGGGTCATCGTCGACATGTCCGGCGTCTATTCGGCCAACGGCGGCCGGGCGGTCGTCGTCGCCACCCAGATGGCGGTGGAGGATTTCGGCGGCACGGTTCTCGGCAAGCCGATCGAGGTCATCTCGGCCGACTACCAGAACAAGGTCGACATCGCCTCCTCCACCGTGCGCCGCTGGTTCGACCAGGATCGTGTCGACGCCATCATCGAATCCACCGATTCCGCCTCGGCCATCGCCATCCAGAGGCTGGGGGCGGAGCGCAAGCGCATCACCATCGCCGCCGGCTCGGCCTCGACCGCGCTGACCAACGCCGAATGCTCGCCCTACGGCATCCATTACGTCTACGACACCTACGCCCTGGCCACCGGCACCGGCCGCGCCATCGTGCAGGAGGGCGGCAAGGACTGGTACTTCATCACCGCCGACTACGCCTTCGGCCATTCGCTGGAGAAGAACACCGCGGACATCGTCAAGGAGATGGGCGGCAAGGTGGTGGGCGCCATCCGGCACCCGCTCAACACCCCGGATTTCGCCTCCTTCCTGTTGCAGGCCCAGGGCTCCGGCGCCAAGGTGGTCGCGCTCGCCAACGCGGGCACCGACTTCAGCACCGCGCTCAAGCAGGCCCAGGAGTTCGGGCTCACCGACAGCGGCCAGTCCATCGCCGCCATGCTCGTCTTCCTCAGCGACCTGCGCGCGCTGGGGCTGGAGGTGGCCAGGGGCGTCACCTTCACGACCGGCTTCTACTGGGACTACAACGATGAGACCCGGGCCTTCTCCGAGCGGTTCCACAAGCGGTTCGGCGCCATGCCGACGGACATCCAGGCCGGCGCCTATTCCGCGGCGATGACCTACCTGAACGCCGTCAAGGCCGCCGGCACCGACGACGCCGACCAGGTGCGCGAACGGCTCCGCACCACCATCATCAACGACGCCTTCGCGAAGGGCGGCCGGATCCGCGACGACGGGCGCATGGTCCACGAGATGTACCTCGCCAAGGCCAAGGCCCCGGGCGAGTCCCGGTCGGAGTGGGACCTGATGACGATCCTGCGCCCCATCCCCGGCGACGACGCCTTCATGCCGCTGGAACGCAGCACCTGCCCCCTGGTGCGCAAGCCGTAACCCGGTGGCCGGCGCCGGGAGAGGAACGAAGAGGGGATGGTGATGAATCCGCAGCACGCTCCGTCGCGGAAACGGTTGGTCCTGATGCGCCACGGCGAGGTGTCCTATTTCGACGCGCAGGGTCGGCTGGTCGATCCGCGCGCGGTGGCGCTGACCGGGGCCGGGGCGGCGCAGGCGCACGCCGCGGCCGCCCTGCTCGCCGGCCAGCCCTTCAGCCGGGCGGCCTGCTCGACGGCGCCGCGGACCCGGGAAACCGCGGCCGTCGTCCTGGGGAACCGGGAAACACCCCTGGAGGCCATACACGAGCTGCGCGAGATCCGGGGCGGGCGCTTCGCCGCCGTGCCGCCGGAGGCGATCGGACGGGTCATCGGCCGGGCCTTCGACGGCGCGGCGTTCGACGGCGAACGGTTCATCGGAGGGGAGAGCTTCGTCGGCTTCGAGGCGCGCGTGCTTCCCGCCTTCCTGGGGTGGCTGCTCGCCGTGCCTGGGCATGAAACGCTGCTCGCGGTGCTGCACGAGGGCGTGAACCGGCTGCTGCTGAGCTGGGCGCTGACGGGGGGCCGGGCCGCCATGGCCGGCCTGGAGCAGGATCCCGGCTGCATCAACATCGTCGATTTCGACACCGCGGACGGGCGCATCCACCGGGCCATCCTGCGGGCGGCGAACCTGACCCCCGGCGACCCGGCCAAGGACACCCGCCACGCCACGGGCATGGAGGAGCTGTGCGAACGCTACCGCGCGTCCCTGGCCATCCCCATGTCCGGGCCGGCGGCCCCGTGATGCCACAGGAGGCCGCGCGGACATCCGGACAAGGAATGGAGAGGGTCATGAAAGCGGTGCTGTGCAAGGAATGGGGACCGCCCGACCGGCTGGTCGTCGAGGAGGTGGCGCCGCCCGAGCCGGGGCCGGGGCAGGTCGTCGTGACCGTCCGGGCCTGCGGGATCAACTTCCCCGACAGCCTGATCATCCAGGGCAAGTACCAGTTCAAGCCGGCGCTGCCCTTCTCGCCCGGCGGCGAGGTCGCGGGCGTCATCGCCCGCGTCGGCCCCGGCGTGACCGGCTGGTCGGTCGGCGACGCGGTGATCGCCGTCACCCTCTGGGGCGGGCTGGCCGAGGAGGTGGTCGTCGACGCCGGCAGCCTGCTGGCGAAGCCGGACGCCATGCCCTTCATCGAGGCGGCGGCCTTGACCATCGCCTACGGCACCGCGCTGCACGCGCTGGCCGACCGCGGCAGCCTCCGCCCCGGCGAGACCCTGCTGGTCCTCGGTGCCGCCGGCGGGGTGGGGGCGGCGGCGGTGCAGATCGGCAAGGCCATGGGCGCCCGGGTGATCGCCGCCGCGGCGACGCCGGAGAAGGCCGATTTCTGCCGCGGGCTGGGCGCCGACGAGGTCATCGACTACACGCGCCCGGACCTGAAGGAGGCGCTGAAGGCGATGACCGGCGGCACCGGCGTGGATGTCGTCCTCGACCCGGTCGGCGGCCCCCACACGGAACCGGCCTTGCGCGCGATGGCCTGGGATGGGCGCCTGCTGGTCGTCGGCTTCGCCGCCGGCGACATCCCGAGGATCCCCTTGAACCTGCTGCTCCTGAAGGGCTGCTCCGCCATCGGCGTGTTCTGGGGCGAATTCATGCGGCGCGGCGGTGCCCGCCGCGACCGGCACATCGAACGGCTGATGGCGCTGTGCCGGGACGGCGCGGTCCGGCCGCCGATCGCGGCCGTCCACCCGCTGCCCGATTCGGCGCGCGCCATCCAGGCCCTGACGGACCGCCGGGCCATGGGAAAGGTCGTCGTGACCATGGAACAGGTGACCATGGAATAGGCGGCCGGGCCGCCCTGCGGTCCGCCGCCAACCTCCTGCACATCGCTTCCCTCCCTGTGCGATGTGCCAACTCGAGCCGGACGCTTCGCGCGCCCGGCTCCTTTTTCTTGGGGCGGGAGGCTTCCGCCGGCGCATCAACGCTTCCATTGAGCGCCGCCGGGAAACCCCGCCGTTGGGGACCTTCTTTCTAGACCCGCTCGATGAGCGTGGCGATTCCCTGCCCGACGCCGATGCACATGGTGCACAGCGCCCGGCGGCCCCGGCGCTCCGCCAGCTCGTGCACGGCCGTGAGGACGAGGCGCGCGCCCGACGCGCCGAGCGGATGGCCGAGCGCGATGGCGCCGCCGTTGGGGTTCACATGCTCGGCGGCATCGGGCAGGCCGAGCTGGCGCAGCACGGCCAGCGCCTGGGCGGCGAACGCCTCGTTCAGCTCCACGACATCCACCGCGTCGATGCCGAGCCCCAGCCGCTCCAGCAGCTTGCGGGTGGCCGGCACCGGGCCGATCCCCATGACCCGCGGCGGCACCCCGGCGGTGGCCACGCCGGCCACGCGGGCCAGGGGGGTGAGGCCGTAGCGCTTCACCGCCGCCTCCGAGGCGATCAGGAGCGCCGCCGCCCCGTCGTTGACGCCGGAAGCGTTGCCGGCGGTCACCGTTCCGTCGGGCCTGACCACCGGCTTCAGTCGGGACAGCGTCTCCAGGCTGGTGTCCGGCCGCGGGTGCTCGTCGGTGTCCACCACCGTCTCGCCCTTGCGGTCCTTGACGGTGACCGGCGCGATCTCGCGCACGAAGCGCCCGCTTTTGAGGGCGTGGCCGGCGCGCTGCTGGCTGCGCAGGGCGAAGGCGTCCTGGTCGGCGCGGCCGATCGCGTGGTCGGTCGCCACGTTCTCCGCCGTCTCCGGCATGGAATCGACGCCGTGGGCGGCCTTCATGCGCGGGTTGACGAAGCGCCAGCCGATGGTGGTGTCCTGCATCGCGGCGGCGCGGGAGAAGGCGCTGTCCGCCTTGCCCACGACGAAGGGGGCGCGGGTCATGCTCTCCACCCCGCCGGCGATCACCAGATCGGCCTGGCCGGAGGCGATGGCGCGGGCGGCCATGCCCACGGCGTCCATCCCCGAACCGCACAGGCGGTTGACGGTGGTCCCGGGCACCTCGACGGGCAGCCCGGCCAGAAGCGCGGCCATGCGGGCGACGTTGCGGTTGTCCTCGCCGGCCTGGTTGGCGCAGCCCAGGATCACCTCGTCCACCGCCGCCCAGTCGACGCCGGGGTTGCGTTCCGCCAGCGCCCGGATCGGCACGGCCGCGAGGTCGTCGGCGCGTACCGCGGCGAGGCTGCCGCCGTAGCGGCCGAAGGGCGTGCGGAGGCCATCACAGATGTAGGCGGCGGTCATGACGGATCCTTTTGGACGGAGCGGAGTTCGAGGCCGGCCAGCGCGCAGCGGCGCAGCAGGGGCGAGGCGCGGTAGCGGTCCTCGCCGTAGGTGCGGGCGAGGTTGTCGAGGGTGCGCAGGACCAGGGCGGGACCGAGCCGGTCGGCCCAGGCGAGCGGGCCGAGCGGGTAGTTGACGCCCTTGGTCATGGCGAGGTCGATGGCCGCGGCCTCCGCCACCCCCTGGTTGAGCGCGTCGGCCGCCTCGTTGGCCAGCATCG
>JAEZHQ010000083.1 GCA_023416455.1 Pseudomonadota bacterium
CTCATCGCCCCATCCGCCCCGGCCGCGGCCCGGCGGCGCCACGCCTCCTTCGAAACAGGCTCAGAACTCGCAGGGGATGATGGTGTGGAACTCCGAGATCTCGATCATCTCCCGCACCTGCCCCCGCGGCTGGCGCAGCGTCAGCCGCACGCGGGACCGGTTGGCGGTGTTGTTGGCCAGGACGAGAAGCCCCAGCCCCGCGGAGTCGATGAAGTCCAGGTGCCCCAGGTTCAGCACGCACTCGGTCACTCCCCCCTTCTCCATCCCTTCGATGATCTTGCGGAAGTCGTCGTTGGCCTCGAAGGTCAACTGCCCCCGCAGGACGATTTCCCGGACGCCGGCTTGATCGCGGACGGTGTAGTTCATGGCCCACCCGTTTCTGTTCATGGCCGCGGCATGGTGGCGAAGCCCGAATCCCCGCCTTCCCGATCGTGCTTCCGCCCTGTGGTCAGTCGCTGCGCGAGATCTCCTCGGCCGCCGGCCGCTGCTGCCCGACCGCCGCCGCGCGGGTGGCATGCGGAATCACGGCGGTCCGCCGGACGATGTCCCGGGCGGACTTGGCTGGCAGGACGGCCTTGGCTGGCAGGGCGGTCGGGGCGGTCCGGCGCATGGCCTCACGGGCGACGGCCATGCCGGCCTCCGGCCGTCGGGCCGCCAGGGCGGCTCTTTCGCCGTGGACCGGATGGAGTGGCACGGGGCCGGCGCAGGGCGCCGGGAGCGCCGGACCGCCGGGGTTCAGCGCGACGACCTTGGCCGGCGCCGACATGCGTGCGAAGGACCCGCTCATTCGTACACCCAGACATTCCGCCGGATGCAGTCTACCAGAGCGGTTGAAACCCTATCAATTGCTCACGCGGAAAGAAAAGCCGGTGCGGTCAATATGTCTCAAGCGGCAATCGGCGGCGCGCTCGTCTGTCGCACCGCCGCGCGAGTCTGTTCCCGACGTCTCATTGTCTTGTCCCGCACACCCGCGACACGAATCCGTCGATGTCGCCGTTGAGGGTCACGGCGCGGCGCGCCAGCTCGCCGGCCGAGGCGAGCACCTCGCTGGCCGCGGCGCTGGCCTCCTGGCTGCCGGTGGACACATGGGTGACGGCATCGGCGACGGTGCGCACGCCCGCCGAGGCGTCGCGGATGGCGCGGCTGATCTCGCCGATGGCCGCGCTCTGCTGTTCGGCCGAGCCGGCGATGCCGACGGCGATCTCGTCGATGTCGTGGATCATGCCGCCGACGAGCTGGATGACCGCGGCCGTCTCGCGCGTCACCGCCTGGACCTGGGCGATCTGGGCGGTGATCTCCTCGGTGGCCTTGGCGGTCTGGTTGGCCAGGCTCTTGACCTCGCTGGCCACCACGGCGAAGCCCTTGCCGGCCTCGCCGGCGCGCGCCGCCTCGATCGTGGCGTTCAGCGCCAGAAGGTTGGTCTGGCTGGCGATCTCGGTGATGAGGCGGACCACCGCGCCGATCTGCTCCGCCGCCGCCAGCAGCGAGCGGATGGTGACGTCGGCCTCCCCGACCTTCTCAACCGACCGGCGGGCCAGCTCGGCGGTGCGGGCGACGCCCTGGGCGACCTCGTCGATGGTGCCGGACACCTCGCCGGTGGCCGCCGCCACGCCGTCCACGTTGGACGACACCTGCCCGGCCGCCGACGCCGCCGAGCAGGACTGCTCGCTGGTGGTCGAGGCGATGCTGGTCATCGACGAGGAGGCCGCCTCCAGCTGGGCGGCGCTGGCCGACAGGCTCTGCGCCACCTCCTTGATGTTGGCCCCGATGCGGGTGGCGCTGTCGACGAAATCCCGGCTCTTTTCGGCCATCGCCTCCAGCCCGGCGTTGATCTGGCGGGCGTAGCTGCCGAACTCCCCCACCATGCCGGTCATCACGATGCGCCGGTAATACTGGCCTTCGGCGGCGTGCTGCATGGCCGCGTTGGCCTCCTTGCCGAAGGATTCGACGCGGTCGAGCAGGCGGTTGATGTTGCGCAGCGTCTCGGCGATCTCGCTGGTCCCGTGGATGTTCAGGATGCGCGGCTGGAGGTCGCCTTTCTCGGCGGCGGACAGGACCGTGGCGGCCCTGCGGACGGAGCGGTTGGTCAGCAGCAGCCAGCGCGCCGCCGCCACGCAGGCGACGGCCGCCAGGACGCCGGCCGCGGCACCGGCGGGGGCGCCGGACAGGGCGGCGGCAACGGCCTGCGCCGAGGCCGCCGCAGCGGCCAGCCAGACGGCGATCAGAGCCTTAGAGACTGAAGACAAATTCGTCATAGGTCGTGCCCTTGTCGCGCAGGATCCCGTTCAGAAGGGCGCCCGAAGCCGCCATGGCCGCGGTGCGGTCGGCGTGCCGCTCCTCCTCTGCGCGCAGCGCGGCGTAGAGGCCGGCCGCCGCCTCCACGGCCGCGCGCGACGGCAGGCGGCGGCTCGAATGATAGCCGGCCACCGGCTGGGCGGCGGCCGGCGCAATGACCGGCGTGACATGGGCGAAGACCCAGTAATGATCGCCGTTGCGCGCCCGGTTGACGACATAGGCGAAGATCTCGCGGCCGGCCTGGATCCGCTCCCACAAGAGCTTGTAGACGCAGCGCGGCATGTCCGGGTGGCGCACGATGTTGTGCGGCTTGCCCAGAAGCTCGGCCTCCGAATAGCCGCTGACGCGCAGGAACACGTCGTTGGCGTAGGTGATCCGCCCCATCGGATCGGTCTTCGAAACGATGATCTCGTCCTGAAGGAACGTGCGCTCACGTCCCGTCAGCGCTCCGCCGGACACCATCATGGGGGCTTTTCCCTTCAACTGCCGCGCCCGTCCTGACGGGCGCCCACGGCACGGCCGTCGCGTATTGGTATTACCTCAGCGCCCTCGATAAATAGCGTACTTACGTTACAAAATGTTTCAATATCACGCTTGCTGCGGTGCGACAAAATGCTCCACACGCGCCGCGCGAGACACGCGCCGCGCGAGCAACGCATATGGCCTTCGATAGAAAACCTATGGCGGAAGATCGGCACATCCCCGATTTATTAAGGAACCCACCGCCTCGCCACACCGTTCACGCCGCTGAGCAAGACGCCGCGGAGGAAGTCGGATGGTGCATGGTGTTCTGATCACGGGGGGTGCCGGCTTCATCGGCTCCCATCTGGCCGACGACCTGCTGGCCCGGGGATACCATGTCCGCGTGTTGGACTCGCTCGAAGAACAGGTGCATGGGGAACGGGGGCGGCGGCCGGATTATCTTGACCGCAACATCGAGCTTGTGGTCGGCGACGTGCGCAACGCCGACACCGTTGCCAAGGCCCTAAAGGGCATGGAGTCGGTCGTGCATCTGGCGGCGCGCGTGGGCGTCGGGCAGAGCATGTACCAGATCGGCGACTATGTCGGTGTCAACGACCTCGGCACGGCGGTCCTGCTCCAGGCGCTGATCGAGCGTCCGGTCCGCCGCCTCGTCGTCGCCTCAAGCATGAGCATCTATGGCGAAGGGCTCTACCACGACGCCAACGGCCGGCCGGTCGAGGTGGGCGCGCGACCGGTGGAGCGGCTGAAGGCGGCCCTCTGGGAGCCGGAGGCGCCCGACGGCGGCGCCCTCGTCCCGGCGCCGACCCCGGAGACCCACCGGCCGGGCCTCGCCTCGGTCTACGCGCTGAACAAGTATGTCCAGGAACGGCTCTGCCTGATCGTCGGCGAGGCCTACGGCATCCCGACCGCCGCGCTGCGCTTCTTCAACGCCTTCGGGACCCGGCAGGCGCTGTCCAACCCCTACACCGGGGTGCTCGCCATCTTCGCCGCGCGCCTCCTCAACGGCCGGGCGCCGATGATCTTCGAGGACGGGCGGCAGCGGCGGGACTTCGTGCATGTGGACGACGTGGTGCGGGCCTGCCGTCTCGCCCTCACCCACGACCGGGCGCCCGGCCGGGCCTTCAACGTGGCGAGCGGCGTCAGCCGCTCGGTGCAGGAGGTGGCCCAGGCGCTGGCCGTCGCGGTCGGCCGCCCCGGAATCGCGCCGGAGGTCACCGGCCGCTGCCGCGTCGGCGACATCCGCCACTGCTTCGCCGACATCACGCTGGCCCGCGAGGTTCTCGGCTTCGAGCCGCGGGTGACGCTGGCCGACGGGCTGGCCGAGCTGGCGGACTGGCTGAGCCGGCAGGTCGCCGAGGACCGGGTCGAGCAGGCCAGCCGCGAGCTGGCCGGCCGGGGGCTGTCGGCATGAGCGGTCGGACGGGTTCTCCGCCCGACCGGATCCTGATCACCGGCGGGGCCGGCTTCATCGGCTGCAACCTGGCGCACCGGCTGGCCGGCGACGGCCACGCCGTGCTGATCCTCGACACCCTGACGCGAAGCGGCGTGGAGCGGAATCTCGCCTGGCTCCAGGATCTCCACGGCGACCGCATCGAGGCGGTGGCCGGCGACGTCCGCCACGCCGAGACGGTGGCGACCGCGGTCGGCCGGGCGCGTCGGGTCTACCACCTCGCCGCCCAGGTGGCGGTGACCACCAGCCTCGCCGATCCGCTGCACGACTTCTCGGTCAACGCCGGCGGCACCCTCACCCTGCTTGAGGCGATCCGCGCGCAGCCGGAACCGCCGCCGCTGGTCTTCACCTCCACAAACAAGGTCTACGGCAAGCTGGCGGGCGTGACCTTCGCCGGAAGCGGCGACCGCTACGCCCCCCGCGACGCGCTGCTGGCCGGGCGCGGCGTGGGCGAGGACCAGCCGCTCGACTTCGCCAGCCCCTACGGCTGCTCCAAGGGGGCGGCCGACCAGTATGTGCTGGACTACGCCCGCAGCTTCGGCATCCCGGCCACCGTGTTCCGGATGAGCTGCGTCTACGGCCCCCGCCAGTTCGGCACCGAGGATCAGGGCTGGGTCGCCCATTTCCTGCGGCGGGGGCTGGCCGGCGCGGCGATCACGCTCTACGGCGACGGCCGCCAGGTGCGCGACCTGCTGTTCGTGGACGACCTCGTGGAGGCGCTGCTTCTCGCGCAGGAACGCATGGCGGTGCTGAGCGGCGACGCCTTCAACATCGGTGGCGGCACATCCAACGCGGTCAGCCTGTTGGAGCTTCTGGGGCGCTTCCCCGAGGTTGTCGGGGCGCCGGCGGAGCTGCGGTTCGACGCCTGGCGGCCGGGCGACCAGCCCTGGTACGTGTCGGACACCGGCCGCTTCCAGGCGCGCACCGGCTGGCGGCCGCGGACCGGCGTCGATGAGGGGCTGCGGCGGCTGGCCCGCTGGCTGGACGGCGACGGCGCGGCGGACGTCCGGCGCGCGGCATCCTGATGCGGCGGCGGCCCAACGGGGCGGGGGGCGAAGGAATGGGAAAGCGGACAGTCGCGCTGGTCAACCCGCCCTGGAGCTTCGAGGGCAGCGTCTATTTCGGCTGCCGCGAGGCGCATCTGCCGTTGGAGCTGGGCTGCGCCAAGGCCCTGCTGGAGCGCGCCGGGCATGAGGCGGTCATCGTCGACGCCCAGCTCCTGGGGCTCGATCTTGAGGCGCTGCGCGCGGCGGTCGCCGCCCTCGCCCCCGACATCACGGTGGTCGCCACCGCGCCCAGCTACCTGTTCTGGCGCTGCGCCCCGCCGGAGCTGCGGGTGCCGATGCGGGCGGTGGCGGCGCTGCGCGGGGTGGCCGGCCGCCTGGTCGCCGTCGGTCCGCACGGCTCCACCACGCCGCGGGCCGCGCTCCGCAAGCTGGGCGTCGAGGCGGTGGTCATGGGCGAGTGCGAGGAGGTGCTGGTGAGCCTCGCCGGCTGCGACGACTGGCGGGCGGTGGAGCATGTCGCCCTGCCCGACGGGGCGGGCGGCGCCCGCGTCAACGGCGGACCGGCGGCGGCGGCCTTCACCGATCTGCCGGCGCTGTCCTGGCCGGACGACTGGATCCGGCGCCACCGCCACCACCATCACCGCTTCGACGGCGTCCCCGCCGGCCCGGGGGCGGAGATGGAGACCTCGCGCGGCTGCCCCTACCGCTGCACCTTCTGCGCCAAGGAGAGCTTCCGCGACGCCTACCGCCGCCGCCCGCTGCCGGTGGTGCTGGAGGAGCTGGACCGGCTGATCGCCCAGGGCGTCGGCTACGTCTATTTCATCGACGAGATCTTCCTGCCGAACCAGCCGCTGCTGGAGGCGCTGGCCGAACGGCCGGTGGCCTTCGGCGTCCAGACGCGGCTCGACCTGTGGAAGCCGGCGATGATCGAGCTGCTGGGCCGTGCCGGCTGCGTGTCCATCGAGGCCGGCGTTGAAAGCCTGACCGTGGAGGGGCGGGCGGCGCTGGACAAGAACTGCCGCATGGGCACCGACGAGCTGTCGGAGCGGCTGATCCTGGCCAAGCGGGTGGTTCCCTTCGTCCAGGCCAACCTGATCCTGTCGGAGGGCGACGATCCCGCCGCCGTCGCCGCCTGGCGCGAGCGCATGCGCGCCCACGGCGTGTGGGCCAACGACCCGGTGCCGCTGTTCCCCTACCCCGGCTCGCCCGACTACCGGCTGCGCTGGGGCCTGCCCGACGACCGGGCCTGGGAACGGGCGGTCGACTTCTACCTCGCCAACCACGGCCGCTTCTGCGACATCCAGGATCAGGCGCCCCGGCCGCTGGCGGCGCTGGAGGACCTTGGCCCCACCCCCGCTCCGCTCCCCCGCAAGGCGGCGGAGTAGCGCCATGGACCCGGCCACCGCCACCGCCGACCGTCCGACCGCCCCCACCGCCGCCGCCGCCATCCGGCCGGCCCGCGTGCTGATGACCGCCGACGCCGTCGGCGGGGTCTGGGATTACGCCCTGGAGCTGGCCGGCGGGCTGGCGCGGGCGGGGGTGTCGGTCGCGCTCGCCGTCAC
>JAEZHQ010000151.1 GCA_023416455.1 Pseudomonadota bacterium
GTCCGAAGACGGCCGGGCCGCGGCTTGCCGTAAACCGACCGGGGCGCGTTACGCGGCGAGCGGCTTGGAGAGGGTCTCGACCGCGGCGTTGACGCGGGCGTTCAGCGGGGCGATCGCCTCGTTGGTGACGCGGGTCGACAGATCCTGGAGGCGCGTCGCCTCCGAGGCGAAGGACTCCAGGCTCGACTTCACGAAGTCGGTTTGCAGGTCGATCACTTCCTTCAGCGACTTGGCGGTCAGCAGGGCCTTGCCCGTGGTCACCGACTTGTCGAAGCTGGCCTGCACGTAGGCGACGACCTCGCGCCCCAGATCCTCGGCGCCCTTGGCGGCGATCGCGCCGCTCTGGACCAGGGCGTCGACGTTGCCCTTGCTGAAAGCCTGGATCTCCTCGTAGCCCTTCAGGAACTGGGCCGAGGCCTTCTCGACCTGCTCCTTGGTGGCCGACGCGGTCTGCTCGAACGCCTTGGCGGCCTGCTCCTGGCCGGCCTTCACGAAGCCTTCGTAGCTTTCCTTGGCCTGCACGGCGACGCTCTCGAAGCTCTTGGTTGCGGGCTTGGCCTTGGTCGCGATGGTCATCGGTGCATTCCTTCCATTGAACGCCCCGCCGGGTGGGCCGGGACGCGGGACAAACGTTGGCGAGCGGCGGCTGCCGTTTCCCGCCCCGGTCCTGGAACGGGAATGCTGCAATGCAGCATAGCCTCATTTATGGGCGCCCGGGCGGGTGTGTCAACAGGTTTTTGTGCAGTGCACAATGATGGCGTATGTGCAGCGCGCAATAGCGGCGGATCCCTGTGCGGCCGGGCTCTCGTGCGCCGCGCGGCGGCACCATCCCGACCACGCCTCCGCGGAGATACGGATTCCCGTGGCGCTTCGGTTTTCGCGCCGGCCCGGCGATTCCTTTACGAAAGCTTTACCGGCCGTCGTGCCCAATCCTAGCGCAGCCGCCGGACGGACGCGCTTCGGCCATAAGTCAGCAAAACTGCGGCGAAACGACGCAGAACAAGCCAGCCAGGAACGCCCTTTCATGACCTATTGCCTCGGCATCAAGACCCGTGACGGACTGATCGGCCTGTCCGACGGGCGCATCACCAGCGGCACCCAGCTGTCGTCCGCCCGCAAGGTGACGATGATGGGCGGCGGCGGCGACCGCTTCTTCATCATGAATTCGGGGCTGCGCAGCGTCCGCGACAAGACGCTGGCCTATCTGCGCCGCGACATGGGCAAGCGCCGGGGCGAGAGCTACGCGACCATGCTGGACGCGGTGTCGGCCTTCACCACCTGCCTGCGCCAGGTGGCGGTCGAGGACAAGGAGGCTCTGGAGGCGTCCAAGCTGCACTTCAACCTGCACGCCATCATCGGCGGCCAGCTCGCCGAGGACCGCGAGCCCTACATGTTCCTGGTCTATCCGGAGGGCAACTGGATCGAGGTGGACGAGCGCACCCCCTACCTGTCCATCGGCGCCACCGCCTACGGCAAGCCGATCCTGGACCGCGCGCTGACCTACGCCACCGACATGCAGACGGCGCTGAAGATCGCCTACCTGTCGTTCGACAGCACGCGCTTCTCGACCAACGACGTGGGCTTCCCCATCGACATGGTGTCCTACCACGCCCCCGAGCGGAACTGGCGCCAGTCCCACTTCGACTACGACGACCTTGTCGAGCAGCGGATGTGGTGGAACCGCAACATCACCGAACTGGCCCGGCGCATGCCGGACGGCCCCTGGGTCGACACGCTGCTTCCCGAGTCGCTGCGCCCCTGCCTTCCCGATGCGGAGCCGGCGGCCTGAGCGGCCCTCAGCGGCCGGGCGGCGCGCCGGCCGCGGGGAGCGGCGGCGGGGCGGCGAAGCGGATGTCCTGAAAGCGGTCGGACGGGTAGGGGTAGGCGTTGAAGAACCAGGTGCCGGCCCGGCAACCGTTGATCAGCCAGTAGACGCCGTCCGACGGCGGCCGCATGCCGCCGCCGTGCCCCGGCTCGAAGGCGCCGTTCTGGTAGAGGCGCAGGACGAACAGGGCGAACTGGCGGGGGGTGAGCTGGACCCGCTCCACCGCCCCACGGTCGGCCGTCAGCGACTCGTCGGGGTCCAGGCGGGCGAGGTCGCTGGCCTCCAGCACCCGGGCCTCCACCACGGCGCCGCCGCGCTCGGAGTCGCCGACCACGTCGTAGGTCCGGACATGCTTGTTGTAGTCGGCGTTGAAAACCAGCCGGTAGCGGTCGGCGCGCCCCTTGTCGCAGGAGGCGCGCAGGTCGTCCCCGTTCAGATAGCTGATCCAGGTGGTCCGGCGGGCGGCCGTGGCATCGGGCTGCGCCATCCCGGCGCAGCCGGCCAGCGCGGCCAGGGCCGCCGCCAGGACGGCACCCTGGACGGCCCTGGGGACGGCCCTGGGGACGGCCCGCGCGACGGTCCCCGGGACGGCACCCGCCGGGCGGCCGGGCCTGGCCGTTCGCCGCGCGCGTGCATCGCCTTGCGTCGGACCTTCCATGGGGGCCTCGCGTCCGGAGGTGGGGGCTGCGCCTGCTGACCGACAACAGCCTGCGGCGCCTCGCGGTCCCGCGCTACCCCACTTTCGTCACACCCTTCCCCAAGAAGTCGAAGCGATAAATTAACGAATTCGCGCTAGACACTGATTTGCCACGAATTTAACATTGCACCGATCAGCAGGTATTAGCCTTTGCCGGGGGCATCATGAGTTTGACGCGCCGCACCGTTCGAGCCGGACTTCTTTTGTTCGCCTCGGGCGGGCGGGACATGGCGGGTGAGCGGGGGCCGGGAGCCTGGACGCGCGGCCTGTTCGCCGCGCTGGCCCTGTCGGGCGCGATGCTGGCCGCGACGCCGGCGCTGGCCGCCAAATACGCCGCCATCGTCGTCGACGCCCGCACCGGCGAGGTCCTGCACGAGGACAACGCCGACGTGGTCACCTCGCCGGCCTCGCTGACCAAGATGATGACCCTCTACCTGACCTTCGACGCGCTGGACGACGGCCGGCTGACGCTGGACCAGGCGCTGCCGGTCTCGGCCTGGGCGGAGGCCCAGGCGCCGACCAAGCTCGGCCTGCGCGCCGGACAGACGTTGCGGGTGGAGCAGGCCATCCTCGGGCTGGTGACCAAGTCGGCCAACGACGCCGCCGTGGTGCTGGCGGAGGCGCTGGCCGGAAGCGAGGCCCGCTTCGCCGAGCTGATGACCCGCAAGGCGCGGGAGCTGGGCATGCGCAGCACCGTGTTCCGCAACGCCCACGGGCTGCCCAACCCGGAGCAGGTGACCACCGCCCGCGACATTGCGGTGCTGTCGCGGGCCATGCTCTCCGACCACCCGAAATACTACCCCTATTTCAGCCGCCGCAGCTTCGCCTACGGCGGCCGGTCCCTGCACAACCACAACCGCCTGATGTCCCGCTACGAGGGCATGGACGGGATCAAGACCGGCTACACGGTGGCCTCGGGCTTCAACCTCGCCGCCTCGGCGACGCAGGACGGGCGCCGGCTGGTGGCGGTGGTGCTGGGCGGCCGCTCGGCGGTTGCCCGCGACAACCGCATGGCCGTCCTGCTCGACAACGCCTTCGGCAAGTCGCCGCGCGGCGAGCCCGAGGCGCCGGTGGTGGCCCGTGCCAAGCCGCCGGCCGCCGCCGCCGAGGCCAAGGGCAAGCCGCCGGTCAAGGTGGAGCGGGCGGCCCAGCTCGCGTCGGCGCCGGCCGCGCCGCCCGCCGCCCGCAGCCGGGACGCGGCCTCCTGGGCGGTGCAGGTCGGTGCCTTCTCCAGCCGCGACGCCGGCAACCGGGCGCTGGTCCAGGCGGTCAAGCAGGCGCCCTTCCTGCTGCGCAACGCCAAGAAGAACGTCACCGAGGTCAAGAGCGGCCAGGGCAAGCTGTTCCGCGCCCGCCTGACCGGCCTCGACGAGAAGGCGGCGCGCAACGTCTGCTCGGAGCTGACCCGGGCCGGCCACCGCTGCGTGCCGGTGTCGCCGGTCGACCGGTCGTAACACCCGCTTGTGCGCTCCCGCACAGGGCGGTGCCCTGAGCGGGAGGGTTTGAACCGAAGGGGCGTTCGATTTCCATCGAACGCCCCTTCGATGTCAGGCCCCCGGCTCGTTGGCGTTGGGGAAGAACAGGGGCTGTCCCTCGATGGTGTAGCCGGCGATGGCCTGCTGGCCTTCCGCCGACACCAGCCAGTCGACGAAGGCTCCCCCGTCGGCCGCCTTGACGTGCGGGAACTTGGCCGGGTTCACCAGGGTCACGCCGTACTGGTTGAACAGGCGCTTGTCGCCTTCGACCAGGATCTCCAGGTCGGCGCGGTTCTTGAAGCTGAGCCAGGTGCCGCGGTCGGCCAGCGCGTAGGCGCCGACGGCGGCCGCGGCGTTCAGGGTCGGACCCATGCCCTGGCCGACCGAGCGGTACCAGCCGCCGCTCGCCCCCGCCACGTCCACTCCCGCCGTCTTCCACAGCGCCAGTTCGGCCTTGTGCGTGCCGCTGTCGTCGCCGCGCGAGACGAAGGGGGCCTTGGCCGCGGCGAGGCGGGCGAGCGCCGCGGCGACGTCCCGCGACCCCTTGACGGCGGCCGGGTCGGCCTTGGGGCCGACGATGACGAAGTCGTTGTACATGACCGGCTTGCGCTCCACGCCGAAGCCGTCGGCGACGAACTTGTCCTCCGACGGCTTGTGGTGGACGAACAGCACGTCGGCGTCACCGCGCTTGGCAAGGTCGATGGCCTGGCCGGTGCCCTTGGCGACCACGCGCACCTCGATTCCGGTCTTCTGCGTAAATTTCGGCAGCAGCGACTTGAACAGACCGGAATCCTCGGTCGAGGTGGTCGAGGCCACGACGATGAAGCGGTCTTCCGCCTGCGCGGGCTGAATCAGCCCGAGGGCCAGCGCCGCCAGGGCGGCGCAGCCGAAAAACGTCCGGCGCAGCATGCTTGTCTCCCAGAATTCGCCGGGTCCGCCGCTCTGCGGACCCCCTGGAACTATGCGCGAATTCCCGAAGCCTTGCAAATTTTACGGCCCCTTCCGGGGCTCAGAAGCGCTTGGCCTCGCGCAGCAGGGCCGCCGCCAGGTTGACCGACAGCGACAGCGCCATGAGGATGAGCCCGAGGCCGAGCGCCAGCGGCAGGTCGCCCTTGCTGGTCTCCAGCGCGATGGCGGTGGTCATGACGCGGGTGACGTGCTCGATGTTGCCGCCGACGATCATGACCGCCCCGACCTCCGCGGAGGCGCGGCCGAAGCCGGCGAGGACCGTGGTCAGCAGGCTCCAGCGCGCCTCCGACAGCAGGGTGGCCAGCCGGCGCAGGGGGCTGGCCCCCATGACCCGCAGCAGGTCGTCGTATTCGGCCAGCAGATCCTCGACCGTCTGGCGGGTGAGGGCGGCCACGATGGGGGTGATGAGGACGGTCTGGGCGATGATCATGGCGGTCGGCGTGAACAGCAGCCCGAGCACCCCCAGCGGACCCGAGCGCGACAGGGCCAGATAGACGATCAGCCCGACCACCACCGGCGGCAGTCCCATCAGCGTGTTCAGCACGAGCGTCAGGATGCGCTGCCCGGGAAAGCGCAGCGCCGCCGCCGCCGCCCCCAGCGGCAGCCCGATGAGGGCGGC
>JAEZHQ010000159.1 GCA_023416455.1 Pseudomonadota bacterium
GCGCGGGCCGACGCCGACCGCATCACCCGCGACACCGCGCCGCTCAGCCCGGGCGGCGTGGACGCGCTGGCCCACGCCCTGCTGCGCGTCGAGGCGCGGCGGCTGGTGCTGGAGTCGCTGGGCGCCACCACCGCCTTGCAGGATCTCGCCCACCAGTCGCGCCGGCTCGCCCGGTTCGCGCTGCGCCGGGCGACCGAGGCCATCGCCGGCTTCGCCGCCGACCGCGGCATCAAGGCGCTGCACGCCAGCTTGGCCACGCTGGCCTCGGTGGACGGGCTGATCGTCATCGCGCTGCGGAACCTGGACGACCAGCAGGAGAACCCCGAGGAGCCCGGCCCCTTCGTCGAGCCGGCCGACCGCAAGGCCCTGAACGACTATCTGTCGGCGGCGTGGCGGCTGTCCGACACGCTGCTCGCCCTGGTCGGCCGGGCCGCCGCCGGCGGCGAGCTGGACGGGCTGCTGTTCGAGGCGCTGCTGCGCCAGCTCCGCGGCCTCCACCATTTCTGCGCCGACCTCGCCCATGCCGGCCGGCCGGCGACCCTCGACACGCTGGAACAGCGGCTGGTCGAGCGCAGCCGGGCTTTGGCCCGGATGACCGGCCGGCGGCTGATCGAGGTGCTGCTGCGCCGGCCCGCCGACCCCGCCACCGCCCGGCGCCTGCTGGCCCGCGGTCGGTCGCTGGCCCAGCTCCTCCACGACATGGGCCAGGACGACGATCTGGAGGAACTCGCCATGCACCTCGTCGTCGCCGGCGAGGCGCTGGACCATGCCGGGGCGTGAGGGCGCCGCCGGGGCCGCAGCCGGCGCCTCCGGCCCTCAACCGGAGGCCAGCCCCCCGCCCCCCAGCGCGGCATCCCGGGCACGGGCTTTCGGGAGGATCGCCTACCCGTTCATGTCGATCAGGTCGCTGCGGCCGATGCGGCGGAGGGAGACCTCCAGCCGCGCGTCGTCGTCGCGGATCTCGCGCAGGGTGCGGAAGGTGTAGTTGACGTGCGCCTCGGCGGCGAGGCGGGCCGTCTCGGCCTGGCCCGCCACCACCGCGGTGGCGATGGCGAGGTGCTGCTCCAGCAGAAGCTCGCGCACGCCGGGGCGGCTGTAGAGGCGGGCGCGGTTGTAGAAGACATCGTTGCGCAGCATGTCGGACAGGGTCCGCATGATGTGCAGCATCACCACGTTGTGCGCCGCCTCGTAGATGGCCAGGTGCATCTGGGCGTCGACGTCGGCCTCCTCCGTCGGGTCGTCCTTGGCGTGGGCCACCCGCATGCGCTCGATGAGGTCGCGGATCGATTTGCGGTCGAGGTCGGTCGCCCGCTGCGCCGCCAGGGCCGCCGCCGTCGCCTCGATGGAGCAGCGGAACTCCAGGTAATGGAAGGTGGTCTCCGGGTCGGCCTGGAGCAGGGAGGCCAGCGGCTCGGCGATGGGGGCGAGGAACTGGGCGACGTGGGTGCCGCCGCGCCCGGTGACGAGCAGCCCGCGCTCCTCCAGCTTGGCGATGGCGTCGCGCAGCGACGGCCGCGAGACGTCGAGCTTCACCGCCAGCTCCCGTTCGGGCAGGAGCTTCTCCCCCGGTCGCAGAGCCCCTTCCAGAATCAGCCGTTCCAGATGCTCGGCAATGGCGTCGGCGAGCTTCGCCGGCTTGATCGTCCCGTTCATGGACCGCCCGTTCTCCCCCCATGCACTTCCGGTGGGTAGATAGCTCTGCAATTTCGGTGCGTCCACCGCTCTTCACGCCTCACATAATTTTACCGTTGCGTCGCATGGTCAAATCTTTTATCCAGATTTCCGAGTTGAAAAAAGAGGTGCCCAGTCTTGACCGGAACCCGGGCCGCCCCCATGGCGGCGGCCCGGGTTCCGGTCCTGACGCGAAGGGCGCCCGTGGTCAGGGGACGGACGGAACGCCCGCTCGGCGTCCGCGGCGCCGCCCGGACGGGCAGCCATGGCGAACGCGCACACGCTTGACGACCCGGCCCGGCCGCCGGCCCGCCCCCGCCCCTTCTAGGATCGGATAAACCTCCTGGCGTAGGAGTCCTCGGGAATGTGGTCTCAAGTCTATGACCCAATGAACAGCATGTGGCTGTCGACGGCACTGGCGTCGTTGCCGGTCCTGGTCATGCTGGGTGGTCTCGGCATCTTTCACATGAAGGCGCATCTGGCGGCCCTGCTGGGTCTCGCCGTCGCCCTGGCCGTGGCCATCGCGGCCTTCGGCATGCCGGTCGACATGGCCGGGAAGACGGCGATCTACGGCGCTGCCTACGGCCTCCTGCCGATCGGCTGGATCGTCGTCAACATCATCTTCCTTTATCACCTGACCGAGCAGCGCGGGCAGTTCAAGATCCTCCGGGAGAGCATCACCGGCATCACCAACGACCGGCGCCTGCAACTCCTGCTGATCGCCTTCTGCTTCGGCGCTTTCTTCGAGGGCGCGGCCGGCTTCGGCACGCCGGTGGCGGTGACCGGCGCCATGCTGATCGGGCTGGGCTTCACGCCGCTGGCCGCGTCGGGCCTGTCGCTGATCGCCAACACCGCGCCGGTGGCCTATGGCGCGCTGGGCACGCCGGTGATCGCGCTGGCCGCGGTGACCGGCCTGCCGCTTCTGGACCTGTCGGCGATGATCGGCCGCCAGCTTCCGATCTTCTCCGTGATCGTGCCCTTCTGGCTGATCGTGGCCTTCGCCGGCTGGCGCGGCATGCTCCAGATCTGGCCGGCCATCCTGGTCGCCGGCGTCACCTTCGCGGTGCCGCAGTTCCTCGTCTCCAACTTCCACGGCCCGTGGCTGGTGGACGTCGTCGCTGCCATCGTCTCGCTGGTCGCGGTGTCGCTGTTCCTGAAGGTGTGGCACCCCAAGACCATCTGGCACACCAC
>JAEZHQ010000264.1 GCA_023416455.1 Pseudomonadota bacterium
AAGGCCGCCCAGGCCGCCATCGACTGGATCAAGGGCATCGTCGCCGAGCCCGAGCTGAACGTCGTCTACACCGGCAAGGTCGTGAAGGTCGTCGATTTCGGCGCCTTCGTGAACTTCCTGGGCTCCCGCGACGGCCTCGTCCACATCTCCGAGCTGGCGCCGCAGCGCGTCGCCAAGGTCGCCGACGTGGTCAAGCAGGGTGACGAGGTGAAGGTCAAGGTCATCGGCTTCGACGACCGCGGCAAGGTCAAGCTGTCCATGAAGCAGGTCGACCAGGCCACCGGCGAGGACCTCACCCGCAAGGACGTCCCGGCCGCCGACTGATCCCGTTTCGGGGGAACCGGGCGCTTCCCGTCCCTCCCCCCGTCCCTCCCCCAAGCAGGGGACGGACGGGGGAGGGCGGGAAGCACCGAGACAAAAAGGCGCCGCGAGGCGCCTTTTCCACGTCCGGGGACGGCGCCGCCGGGCGCCCGTCCGTCCGTCCGGCAATTCGCAGAACAACGATTCATACCAATTCCGGAAAGGTCCGACCTGTGGTCGGACCTTTCCGGACCCTCATACGCCGGGCGGCCCGCCTCCGCGGGCCTTGGCTTCGCGCCCATATGGGCGCGCGGTCGCGGCCGGATACCAGGGCCGGACGTCAGGACTTTCCGGCCCTGGTATCAGAAGGCCGTGCGTTTCAAACAGGCGTACGGCACGTCAGAGCGGATCGGCGGCGAAGGTGTTGCAGGCCCGCAGGTCGCCGGTCTCCAGGCCGGTGCGGAACCAGCGGACGCGCTGGGCGGAGCTGCCGTGGGTGAAGCTGTCCGGGGTGACGGTGCCGCGCGCCTGCCTCTGGAGCCGGTCGTCGCCGATGGCGCTGGCCGCCGTCAGCGCCTCCTCCACGTCGCCCGGCTCGATGATCCGGCGTTCGCGGTCGGCGCGGTTGGCCCACAGGCCGGCGAAGCAGTCGGCCTGAAGCTCCAGCCGCACCGACAGGGCGTTCGATTCGGCCCCGGATCCGGCCTGCCGTTGCGCCTGCTGGACGCGGTCGGAGATGCCCAGCAGGGCCTGCACGTGATGCCCGACCTCATGGGCGATGACATAGGCCTGGGCGAAGTCGCCCGGCGCCCGGAAGCGGTTGCGCAGGTCCCGGTAGAAGGCGAGGTCGATGTAGAGCTTGCCGTCGAGCGGGCAGTAGAACGGACCCATGGCCGCCTGCGCGAAGCCGCAGCCGGAATTGACCGCGCCGGAGAACAGCACCAGCCGCGGCTCCTCGTAGCGGCGCCCCAGCTCCTGGAACAGGCCGTGCCAGGTGTCCTCGGTGTCGGCCAGCACGACGGAGACGAAGCGGGTCAGCTCGTCGTCGGCCGAGGAGCGGGGGGCCTCGACGCGCTCCTGCCGGGCCGGCTGAGTCGGCAGCTCGCCTTGCAGCAGGGCGATGGGGTCGATGCCCAGGAGCAGCGCCACCACCACCACGGCAAGGCCGCCGATGCCGAGCCCGCCGCGCCCGATCGGCAGGCCGCCGCGCCTGATCGGCAGGCCGCCGCCCATCGGGAGGCCGCCGCTCCGCGCGCCGCGCCGGTCCTCCACGTTCCCGCTTTCCCGGCGGCCCCGCCACCGCATCGCCCGACCCTCCGGCATCTCCGTACAGTGGGGAAACCGGGCGGAGGCCCGGCCGTTCCACGGGCTTGACGGCGGCGGATGCCGCCCCATCTTGGCCCGGCATGACCCCACCGTCCCCGCCCGCCGCCCGCACCGCCCCCGGCCCCACCGCCCCCGGCCCCACCGACCCCGGACCTCTGCCCTTCCGGCCGCGCTGGTGGCATGCGCTTCTGTTCTGGCTTCTGGCCAACGCCTACGGCTTCCTGGAGCGGGGAGGGGAGCCCTTCGCCGGCTTCCGGCCGTCGCCGCTGCAACCCCCGGCCTGGGCCTTCCCGGTCATCTGGTTCACCCTGACGCCGCTCCAGCTGTGGGGCGACCTCCGCCTTCTCACCACGCCGCGGACGATCCGCCACCGGGTGGCGCTGATCGGGCTCCAGGGCGCCTTGTGGCTCCTCTACGCCAGTTTCAGCGCCGCCTATTTCACGCTGGGCAGCCCGATCCTGGCCGCCGTCTGGACCCTGTCCTACGCCGTGCTGGCCAGCTTCAGCGTCGCCCTGGCCTGGCCGGACGACCGCCGGATCGCGCTTCTCTGGGCGCCGCTGGTGGCCTGGACCGGCTACGCCTCGCTGGCCGCCCTGCACGGTGTGCTGCTCAACCCCGACCCGCTGTTCGGGGTGGGGCCGTACCTGCCCTGACGCCGCCGCCGGCGCTCAGGGGCGGTAGCTGTGGGTGCGCCCGGTGAAATCCTCGACCCGGTGCCCACCCTCGCCGTCCTCGGTGATCCAGGCCGGGGCGGCCGGCGCCTTGCCGTGGCCGCCGGGGATGTCCAGCACATAGGTCGGCTGGCAGAGGCCCGAGACGCGCCCGCGCAGAGCCTTCACCAGCGCCTGGCCGGCGGCGAGCGTCGGGCGGAAATGGCCGGTGCCGGCGGCGAGGTCGGGGTGGTGCAGGTAGTAGGGCTTGACCCGGCTGCGCACCAGCGCCCGGAACAGCGCCTCCAGCGCCGCCGCGTCGTCGTTGACGCCCTTCAGCAGCACCGTCTGGCCGAGCAGCGGGATCCCGGCATCGACCAGCCGGGCCAGGGCGCCACGCGCCGCCTCCGTCAGCTCGTCGGTGTGGTTGACGTGGACGGCCACCCAGCTCGCCAGCTCCGGGGCGGTCAGGGCGGCGACCAGCTCCGCCGTCACCCGCGCCGGGTCGGCGACGGGCACGCGCGTGTGCAGGCGGACGACGCCGACATGCGGGATGGCCGAGAGGGCCTGCACGATGCCGGCCAGCCGGCGCGGCGACAGCAGGAAGGGGTCGCCGCCGGTGATGACGACCTCCCACACCTCCGGATGGCCGCGCACGTAGTCCAGCGCCGCCGCCAGCTCCTCCGCCGTCAGCGCCTCGCCGCCGGGGCCGACCATCTCGCGGCGGAAGCAGAAGCGGCAATAGACCGCACAGGCGTGCAGCGGCTTGAGCAGGACGCGGTCGGGGTAGCGGTGGACGATGCCCTTCACCGGGCTGCGCACGCCGTCGCCGATGGGGTCGGCGCGCTCGGCCGGCGTGGTGTGCGCCTCCTCGGGGGAGGGGACGTACTGGGCGTAGAGCGGGTCGTCCGGCCCGGTCCCGGCCAGCCGCTCCAGCAGGTACGGGGTCAATGCCACCGCGTAGCGGCCGGCCACCGCCGCGACTTCCGCGCCCGCCTCGGGCGTCAGCAGCCCGGCATCCACCAGATCGGAGACGCTGTGCGCAGCCTTCATCGCTCTTTCCGTCCCGGGCCGTCCGGCCCTATGAAAGGGACCGCTCTTACTCCCGCAGGCCCCATGCTGTCGACTCTTCCCCGCCTCATCGGCCACCGCGGCGCCAAGGAGAGCGCGCCGGAGAACACGCTCGCCTCGCTGCGCGAGGCCGCCCGCCAGGGCGCCCGCTGGGTCGAGCTGGACGTCATGCTCACCGGCGACGGCGTGCCGGTGCTGATCCATGACGACACGCTGGACCGCACCACCGACGGCCGCGGCCCGGTCGCCGGCCTCACGCTCGCCGAGCTGCGCCGGCTCGACGCCGGCGCCTGGTTCTCCCCGCGCTTCGCCGGCGAGCGCGTGCCGACCCTGGAGGAGGCGCTGGCCCTGCTCCTCGACCTCGGGCTCGGGCTGAACCTGGAGATCAAGCCCTTTCCGGGGCGGGAGGTGCCCACCGCGGAGGCCGCCCTGGCCGTCCTGCGCCGCCACTGGCCGGCCGGCCGGCCCCTGCTGGTCTCCAGCTTCGAGGTGCCCTGCCTGGAGGTGGCCAGGGCGGCCGCCCCGGACATCCCGCGCGGCTACCTGTTGTGGGACCCGCCCGCCGACTGGGCCGCCGTCGCCGACCGTCTGGAGGCCGCCACCCTCAACGTGCACCAGGACCGCCAGACGGCCGCGAGCGTGGCCGCCTACCGGGCGACCGGACGGCCGGTCCTGGCCTACACGGTCAACGACGCCGGGCGCGCCCGCGAGCTGTTCGGCTGGGGCGTGGCCGCGGTCTTCACCGATGCCCCGGGGCGCCTGGCCGCCACGCTCGGCGGGCAGCGCCCGCACCCCTGACAGATTTTTTCCCGTCGCCGCGAATCCGCTCGTCGGCACGGAACTTTCCACATATATAGGATGGATACGGCGCCAAGCCGTCGGGGGGCACGACTTCCGGCGGGGTTTTTCGTCGTCTTTTCGATTTGCGCCCCACGGGCGCTGTTCGGTTTGGGAGGGTTCGTTGAAGGCGCTGAAGCCGTTGCTGATGTCCGGCCGCGAGGTTCTGCCGCTCGTCGAGGGCGGCAAGGGGATTGCGGTGTCCAATGGCGAGAGCTCCGGCGCCTGGGCGTCGGCCGGGGGCGTCGGCACGTTCTCGGGTGTGAACGCCGACAGCTTCGACGAGAGCGGCAACCTCCTGGAGCAGGTCTATCACGGCAAGACCCGGCGCGAACGGCACCAGGAGCTGATCTCCTACGGCATCCGGGGCGGCATCGCCCAGGCCCGTATCGCCCACGAGATGTCCGGCGGCCAGGGCCGCATCCACATGAACGTGCTGTGGGAGATGGGCGGGGCCGAGCACATCCTGCACGGCGTGCTGGAAGGCGCCAAGGGCCTGATCCACGGCGTCACCTGCGGTGCGGGCATGCCCTACAAGGTGGCCGAGATCGCCGTGCGCTACGGCGTCCACTACTACCCGATCGTCTCCTCGGCGCGTGCCTTCCGCGCGCTGTGGCTGCGCGCCTACCACAAGTTCCGCGACAACCTGGGCGGCGTGGTCTACGAGGATCCGTGGCTCGCCGGCGGCCACAACGGCCTGTCCAACTCCGAAGACCCGCGCCAGCCCGAGGATCCGTTCCCCCGCGTCCTGGCGCTGCGCCAGATGATGAACAGCTTCGGGCTCACCGACACCCCGATCGTGATGGCGGGCGGCGTCTGGTGGCTGTCGGAATGGCAGGACTGGCTCGACAACCCCGACCTGGGGCCGATCGCCTTCCAGTTCGGCACGCGCCCGCTGCTCACCCAGGAAAGCCCGATCTCCGCGGCGTGGAAGAATCGCCTGCTGACGCTCCAGGAGGGCGACGTCTTTCTGAACCGCTTCTCCCCGACCGGCTTCTATTCGTCGGCCGTGAAGAACCCGTTCCTGATGGACCTGATGGCCCGTTCCGAGCGCCAAGTGGCCTACCTGCCCAAGCCGGTGGGCGAGCATTCGGCCGAGTTCCCCGTCGGCCCGCGCGGCCGTCCGGTCTATGTGACGGAAACCGACAAGGCGCGCGCCGAGGGCTGGGTCGGCGCCGGCTTCACCACCGCGCTGAAGACCCCGGACAGCACCCTGATCTTCGTCACGCCGGAGCAGGCCGAGCGGATCCACAAGGACCAGGTGGACTGCATGGGCTGCCTGTCCGCCTGCAACTTCTCCAACTGGGCGCAGAACGAGGAGGGCACGACCGGCAAGAAGGCCGACCCGCGCTCCTACTGCATCCAGAAGACCTTGCAGGCGGTCAGCCACACCGACGATTGCGAAAACCAGCTCATGTTCGCCGGGCACAACGCCTTCCGCTTCGCCTCCGACCCTTATTACAAGGGTGGTTTCATCCCGACCGTGAAGCAGCTGGTCGAACGGATCGCCACCGGCTACTGAGGCCGCGGGTCTTTCGGCGAGGGGTGCGCGCGCGGGCATGGACTCCGTCTTGCGTCGCGATATAAAATCGTTCTAATGTGAGGCCGGGCTGCGACTCTCTGTCGCGGCCCGCTTCGCCTTCGACGACCCGATGCATCGGACCACGGCGATCGGACGACCATGACCGGCACCCGCCCCTTCAAGCACGCCATCGATCGCCTGCACGCCGCGGGCTTCCGACCCACCCGCCAGCGCCTCGGGCTGGCCCGCCTCCTGTTCGAGGGCTGCGACCGCCATGTCACGGCCGAGCAGCTCCACGGCGAGGCCATGGCGGCGGATCTGCGCGTGTCGCTCGCCACCATCTACAACACGCTGAACCAGTTCACCGCCGCCGGCCTCCTGCGCGAGGTGGTGGTGGAGGCCGGCAAGTCCTATTTCGACACCAACACCAGCAACCATCACCATTTCTTCCTCGAAGGCTCCGGCCGGCTGGAGGACATTCCCGGCGACCATGTGGTGGTGCACAACCTGCCGGCCCCTCCCCAGGGGACGCGCATCGCGCATGTCGACGTCATCGTCCGGCTCGTCGCCGAAGAGGCGGACAACCCGGGGAGCGGGCGCGACTGACTTTCATTCTCATTGGTAGATCAAATCCCTCCTCTTGCTTTTAGAGAGATTCTAAACTGTTGACGGGGCCCACCGATGGTGGCATAAGCCAAAGCTGCGCTCGGCCAGGCATGCCTCCGTTCCGCGCGGCCGGGCCCACAACCGTCTGGAGGGATCAGCCATGTCGCTCAAGGGGACCAAGACCGAAGAGAACCTGAAGGCCGCCTTCGCCGGCGAGAGCCAGGCCAACCGCCGCTACCTCTACTTCGCACAGAAGGCCGACATCGAAGGCTACAACGACGTCGCCGCCGTCTTCCGCTCCACGGCGGAGGGCGAGACCGGCCACGCCCACGGCCATCTGGAGTTCCTGGAGGAGGTGGGCGACCCGGCGACCGGCCTGCCGATCGGCGCCACCGGGGACAATCTGAAGGCGGCCATCGCCGGCGAGACGCACGAGTACACCGACATGTACCCGGGCATGGCCCGCTCGGCCCGCGACGAGGGCTTCGACGAGATCGCCGACTGGTTCGAGACCCTGGCCAAGGCCGAAAAGAGCCACGCCGGCCGTTTCCAGAAGGCCCTGGATCAGCTCTGACCCACTGACCGCGGGGATTCCGGGAAGGGACCGGAATCCCCGCGCCGCCGTCCGCACCATCGCGATCCGGACGATCGCGAATGGCCGGCAAGAACGGCCGGGTCCGAACCGGCCGCCCGTGCCCAGAGGGGAGACGTCCATGCGCGAAGGCAGCCTGGAGGCGCCCGTCCGCCACCCGCTCGACTGGCAGAACCCGGATTTTTACGACGAGGCGAAGCTGGACGCGGAAATGCGCCGCGTCTTCGACATCTGCCACGGCTGCCGGCGCTGCTTCAATCTCTGCGACAGCTTTCCGCGGCTGTTCGATCTGGTGGACCAGGCCGGGGAGGCCGAGCTGCATGGCGTGGAGTCGGCGGCCTTCAAACCGGTGGTCGACGCCTGCACGCTCTGCGACATGTGCTTCATGACCAAGTGCCCCTACGTGCCGCCGCATGAATGGGCGCTGGATTTCCCGCACCTGATGGTGCGCTACCGCGCGGTCGAGGCGAAGAGGTCGGGCATCCCCTTCACGCTGCGCCAGCTGACCGAAACCGACCGCAACGGCACGCTGGCCCGCCACGTCGCGCCCCTCGCCAACTGGGCGTCGGACGAGAAGAACCGGCTGACCCGCCCGATCCTGGAGACGGTCGCCAACGTCCACCGCGAGGCCCACCTGCCGAAGTTCCACGGCCGGACCTTCGCCCTGCGCGCCAAGGCCGAGCCGGTTCCGGTCAACAGCGCCGCCCCCGCCTACGGCAAGCGCAAGGCCGTGCTCTACGCCACCTGCTTCGCCAACTACAACAACCCGAACATCGGCATGGCGGCGCGCGCCATCCTCGCCCGCAACGGCGTGGAGACGGAGGTCGTGTACCCCTCCTGCTGCGGCATGCCGCAGCTCGAACAGGGCGACCTGGAGAAGGTCAGCCGCAACGCCGCCACCGTGGCCACGGCACTCGTCCCCTGGATCGAGAAGGGCTACGACGTGGTCGCGCTGGTGCCGAGCTGCGCCTTGATGCTGAAGCTGGAATGGCCGCTGATCGTGCCCCGGGACGCCCCCCACCGCGCCGCCGTCGAGACGCTGTCCCAGGCCACCTACGACGCCAGCGAGTACATCGTCGACATCGCCCGCAAAGAAGGGCTGGCCGAGGGGCTGGGGCCGCTGCCCGGGGGCGTGGCGCTGCACATCTCCTGCCATTCGCGCGCCCAGAACATGGGCCAGAAGGCGGCGGAGATGCTGCGCCTCATCCCGCAGGCCGACCTCAAGGTGATCGAGCGCTGCTCCGGCCACGGCGGCTCCTGGGGCGTGATGAAGGAGAATTTCCCGGTCGCCCTCAAGGTCGGCAAGCCGGTGGCGAACCAGGCGGCCAAGGCCGGCAAGGCCATCGTCGCCTCGGAATGCCCCATCGCCGGCCCGCACATCATGCAGGGGATCGCGCGGCTGGGCGGCGACTCGCCGCTGCCGGAGCACCTGCACCCCATCGAGATTTTCGCCCGCGCCTACGGCATCACCCTCTGACGGCCAGGAGAGCAGCCCCATGAACGCGCGCAAGACCGCCATCGCCCGCGCCGACATCATCCCGCTCGACCAGTACGCGAAGGAGCGCGCCGCCCGCCGCAAGGCCCTGGTCGAGGTCAAGAAGAACCGCCGTGTCTCCGTCGGGCCGTTCGCCACCTTCTATTTCGAGAATTACGAGACGATGTGGCAGCAGATCCACGAGATGCTCTTCATCGAGAAGGGCGGCGAGGCGCAGATCGAGGACGAGCTGCGCGCCTACAACCCGCTGATTCCCAAGGGGAACGAGCTGGTCGCCACGGTGATGTTCGAGATCGACGACCCGGCCCGCCGCGCCGCCGCCCTGGGCCGCCTGGGCGGGGTGGAGAACAGCCTGACGCTGCGCGTCGCCGGCCACACCGTCACCGGCCGCCCGGACGACGACGTCGAGCGCACCAACGAGCAGGGCAAGACCTCCTCGGTCCATTTCGTGCATTTCGCCTTCACGCCCGAGCAGATCGCGGCCTTCCGCCAGCCCGGCACCGAGGTCGTCGTCGGCATCGCCCACCCCAACTACGGGCATATGGCGGTGATGCCGGAGGCCGTGCGCGCCGCGCTGGCCGAGGACTTCGCCGACTGACGGACCACGCGGGTGGGCGGCGTCGCGGGAGAGGTCGGAGCGGATGCCCTACTCGATCTTCTCGTTGGGGTAGGTGCCCCAGAAGTCGGAGCGGGCGAGCCAGCCCCGGTAGCCCTGCACGTCGACCTCGCACCAGTCGTTCCGGCACTTGCGCAGCCAGCCCATGACGCCGGGCTCGGCCCGGGCGACCACCGGGGCGTCGGGGTTGGGCTCCTTGCGGATCGCGCGGACGCCGCCCAGCACGACCAGCCCGCGCTTGCCCGACAGCATGCTCTGGTGGACCCAGCCCTCGCTGCCCTCCCAGTCGCGGATGCGGCGCCAGGTGTCGAACTCCTGGGTGATCTCGACCGGCATCTCCTTGCGCGTGAACACCCATTCGATGGGGTAGCGCACGTTGGGGCCGGTGCGAACGTTGACCTCGCCCGAGCGAAGGGTGACGAAACGGGGAATGGGCAGGCCCGAGGCGTGGGTCGGGTCCTTCTCCCGTCGCCCGCCCTCGGACGCCCCGGCCGGGGGTGCGGCGCTGAGGGCGCCGGCGACCAGCGCCAGGACGGCGAGGGAGCGGCGGATGGCGGACGTCATCGGCAACACCGGCGATCCCGTGCGAAAGGGTCCAGAATGGCCGCCGGGCTTCCGGGGGAAGGGGCGGCCGGCGGGCACTATAGATAGGGGTACTTCCCCGGGGCAAGGGCGAGGCAAGGGCGAGGCGGCCGTGGCCGGCCTTGTCACACGCCGCCGGGCCGCCGGGAGCCGCGGTCCCCACTGCCATCTGGACAGCTTCCCGGCCGCTTGGTATGCCAACCCTCGGCCCGCACAGGGGAGAGCCGCCCGATGACCGATAAGAAGAAGCCGCTCGTTGTCGTCACCCGCAAGCTGCCGGACGTCATCGAAACGCGGATGATGGAGCTGTTCGACACCCGGCTGAACTCGGACGACGTCCCCCTCGCCCACGCCCAGCTGGTCGAGGCGGTGCAGATGGCCGACGTCCTGGTCCCCACCGTCACCGACCGAATCGACCGCGACGTCATCGAGAAGGCCGGGCCGCAGCTTCGCCTGATCGCCTCCTTCGGCACCGGCGTCGACCACATCGACCTGAGGGCGGCGCGCGAGCGCGGCATCTCGGTCACCAACACGCCGGGCGTCCTGACCGAGGACACCGCCGACATGACCATGGCGCTGCTGCTGGCGGTGGCCCGCCGCCTGGCGGAGGGCGAACGGCTGGTGCGCTCGGGCCAGTGGGCCGGCTGGGGGCCGACGACCATGCTGGGCCACCGCATCTGGGGCAAGCGGCTGGGAATCCTGGGCATGGGCCGGATCGGGCAGGCGCTGGCGCGGCGCGCCCGTGCCTTCGGCATGTCGATCCACTACCACAACCGCCGCCGCGTCCACCCCGACGTGGAGCGGGAGCTGGAGGCGACCTACTGGGACAGCCTGGACCAGATGCTGGCGCGCATGGACGTGGTCTCCATCAACTGCCCGCACACCCCGGCGACCTACCATCTGCTGTCGGAGCGCCGGCTGAAGCTGCTGCGCCCGCACTGCTACATCGTCAACACCTCGCGCGGCGAGGTCATCGACGAGACGGCGCTGACCCGCATGCTGGCCAAGGGCGAGATCGCCGGAGCCGGCCTCGACGTGTTCGAGCACGAGCCCGCGGTGAACCCGAAGCTTCTGCGCCTCGACAACGTGGTCCTTCTGCCGCACATGGGGTCGGCCACCATCGAGGGCCGCATCGACATGGGCGAGAAGGTCATCATCAACATCAAGACCTTCGTGGACGGCCACGCGCCGCCCGACCGGGTCCTGGAAACGCTTCTCTAGA
>JAEZHQ010000292.1 GCA_023416455.1 Pseudomonadota bacterium
GGCATGGACGCCTTCGAGGCGGCCTGCGCGGCGGCCTGGCTGCACGGCGAGGCCGGCGCCGCGGTCGGGCCGGGGCTGATCGCCGAGGATTTGCCCGACGCGCTGCCGGCGGTCCTGAAGCGGCTCAAGGGCGCAAGCGGGCAGGGGGGAACGGGGTAGCGGGGGCGGGGGCCGCCCCCTCGCCAACCGGGTACGAAGCTTCCGCTTGCCGTCGGCCGCCGCGCGCGCCAGACTCCGTGCATGAGCGACACGCCCGACACCCTTTCCTCCGTCCCGCCCGCCGCCGCCGCGCCGCCGCAGCCCGGGCTGCTCGACCGTGCGCTGGACAACCTGCGGGCGCACTGGCGCGAGATCGCCGCGTCGGCGCGCGGGGTGGTCGGAGCGCCGCCCCGCGCCTCGCTGCCCAAGGAGGACGCGGAGCGGCTCAAGGAGCAGATCGAGGCCTGCCTGGAGGGGCGCGGCGGCGAGGTGTCGGCGCGCGCCCGGGCGGCCCAGCTCGGCCGCACCTACCTCGCCCTCGACCCCGGCGGGCGGCGCAACTTCCTGACCATGCTGGCCCGCGACTTCGACGTCGACCGCGCCGCCGTGGACGAGGCGATGGCGGTGTTCCTGGCGGCCGGCGACCCGGTGGCGCGCGGCCACGCCGAGCGCGCGCTCCGCCGGGCGCTGGAGCCGCCGCGGCTGCGGCTGCTGACCCAGTTCAACGGGCTGCCCGAAGGGGTGAAGTTCCTGGTCGACCTGCGCGCCGAACTGATGGAGTTGGGGCGCGGCGAGCCGCTGCTCCAGGCTTTGGAGGACGACCTCAAGAACCTGCTGCGCCACTGGTTCGACGTCGGCTTCCTGGAGATGCACCGGATCACCTGGGACAGCCCGGCCTCGCTCCTGGAGAAGCTGATCAAGTACGAGGCGGTGCACGAGATCCGCGGCTGGCAGGATCTCAAGGACCGGCTCGACTCCGACCGCCGCTGCTTCGCCTTCTTCCACCCGCGCATGCCCAACGAGCCGCTGATCTTCGTCGAGGTGGCGCTGGTCGCCGGCATGTCCGACAATGTGCAGGCGCTGCTCGACCCGTCGGCCCCGGTGTGCGATCCCAAGAGCGCGGACAGCGCGATCTTCTACTCCATCTCCAACGCCCAGACCGGCCTGGCCGGCATCAGCTTCGGCAACTTCCTGATCAAGCGGGTGGTGGACGGGCTGGCCGGCGAGTTCCCCAACCTCAAGTGCTTCGCCACCCTGTCGCCGATCCCGGGATTCCGCCGCTGGCTCGACCGCGAGCTGGAGGCGCGCGGCGAGGCGCTGCTGACCCCGTCGGAGGCGGAGCGCGTGGCCGAGCGGCTGGCCGGGCGCGACTCGGAGCTGTCCGGGCGGCCGGTGCTGGGCGCCGCGCTGGCGGCCTCCGGCTGGCACGCCGATGAAGAGTTGCAGAGGCTCCTGCGCGGACCTCTTCTGCGGCTGTGCGCGCGCTACCTCACCACCACCCGCGTCCCGGAGGGCCGGTCCGCGCGGGCGGGGGAGGCGGGCGGGGCGCGGGGCCGCGCGCTCGACCCGGTGGCCCATTTCCACCTGAGCAACGGCGCCCGCATGGAGCGGCTGAACTGGCTGGCCGACACCTCGGCCAAGGGGCTGGCCCAGTCCTGCGGGATGATGATCAACTACCGCTACAAGCTGGGGGAGATCGACGCCAACCACGAGGCCTACACCGGCGAGGGCAAGGTCAGCGCCTCCTCCTCCATCCGCTCGCTCGGGAAGGGCGCCGCGTGAGGCCGGGCGCACTCCCGACGAAGCGTCGCAGGACGGCCCCATTTTGCCTGTTTGCGGCGCGGGCGCTGTGCTATAGACCGGACTTCGCCGGCAGTCCGGCGGGTGTTCCGCACCCGTCGCGGGCTGCCTTTGCCATCGCGGGCGTGGCGGAATTGGTAGACGCGCTGGATTTAGGTTCCAGTGACTTCGGTCGTATGGGTTCAAGTCCCTTCGCCCGCACCATGGCAACCCCTTGGACCGCATGGGAACACAGGGCTTCGGGCCGCCCGGACGGGCGCCGCCGGGCCGGACAACGAGATAGGCTTTCGTTCCGATGAACATCACCGAGACCAGCGCCGACGGCCTGAAGCGCGAGTACAAGGTCGTCATTTCCGCCCAGGATATCGAAGAGAAGGTGAAGGGCCGGCTCGAAGAGCTGCGCCGGACGGTGCAGCTGCCCGGCTTCCGCCCGGGCAAGGTGCCGGTCGCCGTGATCAAGCAGCGCTACGGGGGCAGCGTCCTCGCCGAGGCGCTTGAGGATGCGATTGCCGACAGCTCGCGCCAGGCCCTCAGCGAGCGCGGCCTGCGCGTCGCCATGCAGCCCAAGATCGAGGTCGACAAGTACGAGGACGGCGGCGACCTGTCCTACACCATGGGCGTCGAGCTGCTGCCCGACATCGAGCCCGGCGATTTCGGCGCCATCGAGCTGGAGAAGCCGGTCGCCGAGGTTGCGGAGTCGGCCGTCGACGAGGCGCTGGGCCGCCTGGCCGCCGCCCATTCGGTCCAGGCCCCGGTCACCGAGGACCGCCCGGCCGAGAAGGGCGACATCGCCGTCATCGATTTCGCCGGCACCGTCGGCGGCGAGGCCCTGCCCGGCATGGACGGCAAGGACCATCCGCTGGAGCTGGGCGCCGGTCAGTTCGTGCCGGGCTTCGAGGAGCAGCTGGTCGGCGCCCGCGCCGGCGAGCACCGCACCATCACCGTGACCTTCCCCGAAGACTATCCGCACGACCGCCTGAAGGGCGCCGAGACGGTGTTCGAGGTGGACGTCAAGGAGCTGCGCCGCAACGTCCCGGCCGAGGTCTCCGACGACCTCGCCAAGGAGTTCGGGATGGAGAGCCTGGAGAAGCTGCGCGAGGCGGTCCGCGACCGCATCAAGAGCGAGTATTCCGGCCTGTCGCGCCTGCGGGTCAAGCGCCAGCTCCTCGACAAGCTGGCCGAGAGCCACACCTTCGAGGTCCCGCCGGGCATGGTCGACATCGAGTTCGAGGGCATCTGGCAGCGCCTCCAGCAGGAGCTGAAGAACGGCAACGCCGGTGAGGACGCCGGCAAGCCGGAGGAGGAGCTGAAGGCCGAGTACCGCGGCATCGCCGAGCGCCGCGTGCGCCTGGGCCTGCTGCTGTCCGAGGTCGGCCGCCGCAACAACATCCAGGTCACCCAGGACGAGCTGAACCGGGCGCTCATCAACGAGGCGCGCCGCTTCCCCGGCCAGGAGCGCCAGGTCTTCGAATTCTTCAAGCAGAACCAGCAGGCGCTGGAGAATCTCCGCGCGCCCCTGTTCGAGGACAAGGTCGTCGACTTCATCCTGGAGCTGGCCAAGGTGAGCGAGAAGCCGGTTTCGTCCGAGGAGCTGCTGAAGGATCCGGACGAGGCGGCCGAGGCGGCCTGATCGCCGAGAAAGGATGGGGGCGGCCTTACGGTCGCCCCGCTCCGTACCCATATGAAGGCTGCTCAGACGACGAGCGAGCTGCGGGGGCAGGGAAGAATCACATGTACGATTTCGAACCGAAGATGAATGCTCTGGTCCCGATGGTCATCGAGCAGACCAACCGGGGCGAACGGGCATACGACATCTATTCGCGCCTGCTGAAGGAACGGATCATCTTTCTGATCGGCGGAGTGAACGACGCCGTCGCCAGCCTGATCTGCTCGCAGCTGCTGTTCCTTGAATCGGAGAACCCGAGCAAGGACATCGCGCTCTACATCAATTCTCCGGGCGGCTACGTCTCGGCCGGCCTCGCCATCTACGACACCATGCAGTACATCCGGCCGCAGGTGTCCACCGTGTGCATGGGGCAGGCCGCCTCGATGGGATCGCTGCTGCTGGCCGCCGGCGCGCCGGGCAAGCGCTTCTCGCTGCCCAACAGCCGCATCATGATCCACCAGCCCTCGGGCGGTGCCCAGGGGCAGGCGTCGGACATCGAAATCCAGGCGCAGGAAATCCTGAAGTTGCGGTCCCGCCTGAACGACATCTACGTCCGTCACACCGGCCAGCCGCTCGATGTGATCGAGGCGGCGATGGAGCGCGACAAGTTCATGTCGCCCGAGGAGGCCAGGGACTTCGGCCTGATCGACGAGGTGGTCGAAAAGCGCCCGCGCGCCGGTGACGACGCCTCCTGAGGTCCGCACGAACTAATGATTGATTGCGCCGGTTCCCTGTTGTTGAATGGCAGGGTATCCGGCGCAATGACTCGGGCGTGGCACGGGTTTTCGTGGATCGGGTCGATGCGTAACCTTGTCAAGGGCGCCGCCCGCGACAACCTCTGAAAGGACCGGCGTCGGGGGACGCCGCAGGCGGTTGGCAGATCACAGAACGTCCCCCGCGAGATGACGGAGTACCGATGAGCAAGTCCAGCAGCGGCGATTCGAAGAACACGCTCTACTGCTCCTTCTGCGGCAAGAGCCAGCACGAGGTCCGCAAGCTGATTGCCGGTCCGAC
>JAEZHQ010000303.1 GCA_023416455.1 Pseudomonadota bacterium
GGCCGCAGCCGGAGCGGTGACCGGGATTGTCGCGGGCGCCGGGTCGGGGGGCGGCGCCGATGCCGGAGCGGCGGGCGGCGGCAGGGCCACGACCGTGATGGCCCGCTCCCCCAGGGCATCCGGAGGCAACGCGGCCGGGCGGCGGAGATTCGCCGCGACCGGGTCCCCGGCGCCGCCGGGCGGCCTGCCTGCCTCCGCCGCCGGGACGGTCTTCAGGATGTAGGAACCGTCCCGCTCGTCGATGGACAGGGAATAGCGGGCGTGGCGCGGCGGGTAGCGGACCAGCGGGTCGAGGCGGCCGTCGGCCAGCGGACCGAGGAGGTCGGTTTCCGCGTCGATGTAGGGCGTCGCCGCCACCGCCAGAATGGGTCCGGCCACCAGGGGGATGCAGCCGCCGGCCGGGAAGGCCGCGCCCAGCGCCAGGACCGGCAGCACCCGGCGCAGCGCTCCGCCGCAACGCCCCGCATGACGGCCACCCCCGTGATGACCATCCCCGTGACGACCGCCGACCGCCTCGCTCATGACCTCCCCCTCCCTGTGCCGTCCATTGCCCGTGCGCCGGCGCTCCGCCGCCCGCCGCCTGGAGTTTCGTGCGTTCAATCTGAAACGCACGAAACTCCAGGTCCTTGTTCTGCGAGCGGATTCACGCTTCAAATCGATTCCGATTTTACGCGATCCGCTCCAGGCCCGGCGCCATCACGTGTCCGCCAGGACCGCGGCGGTGGCGGCCGCGGTCCTGGTCGCCCCGGGGTCGCGGCCATCCTGCACCAGCGCGTCGAGAAGGTCCGGCGGCGACGGTTCCAGCCCCGCCTCGCGCAGCGTCGCATAGACCGATTTCCAGACCTTTTCCGGGACCGTGAAGGTGGCGTCGTAGTCCTTGACCCAGAAGATCAGGTTGTACCTCGCCAGCCACTGCCCGTTGCCGGAGCGCATGCCGCCGTAGCGCACGAAGGGCTGCACGCCCGCCGCGCTCTCCATCACCCCTTCGGCGCTGCGGATCCCGCGGGTCAGCACCTCGGCCATGAACTCCGGCTCGTAGGCGGGATCGGCGAAATACTCCAGATTCAACCACACCCGCTCGACCGCGCTGAAATTGATGACGGTCGCTTCCGACACCTTGCCGTTGGGCATGGCGACGGTGTAGCCGGCGGGGTTGCGCACCCGCACCGTCCGCCAGGTCATGTCGACCACCACGCCCCGCACGAGGTCGGTGAACTGCACGCTGTCGCCGATCTTGAACGGCCGCTCCAGGTTGAGGACGATTCCGGAGAAGACGTTGGCGATGTTGGCCTGGATGGCCAGGCCGATGACCATGCCGATCAGGCCCGAGGCGGCCAGCAGGCTGGTGATCGGCTGCTTCATGACGAAGGCGATGATGCCGCAGAAGGCCAGGCCGAAGACGATGAACGAGGCGAAGCGCCGGATGATGGCGGGGATCCGGCGCTGGGTGCGGACCTCCAGCGGCGTCCAGACGAACCGTTCCAGCGTCTGGCTGACCAGGAAGGCCGGCACCATCCACCACAGCACGTCGAACAGGTTCACGATCATCTGCACGCCGCTGTTGGGCAGGCTGGCCACCGCCCAGTCGAGCGCCACGTTGCCGACCGCCATCAGCAGCAGCGGCCAGGACAGGATGCGCATGACCAGCGTCTGGATCCTCCAGAACTGGCCGCGGTCCTTGCGGTCCATGGCGCGGGCGAACAGGGCCAGCACGCCCGCGAAGATGGCGATGTAGATGAAGTGGTCGTGGCGGATGAAGTCCCGCGCCGCCGGGCTGTCGGGGACCGCCATCAGCCCGAAGTCGACCCGCGAGAAATCCGGCGCCGGCCGGCCGAAGCCGACATAGTTGGGGTCGCCCTCGGTGCTGACCGACACGACGTCCTGGGAGATCCAGGCCCGCGACAGCCGCCAGCCCGGAGACGACGCCAGCACGCGGTTGGCCCGCAACTGCTCCAGCAGGGCAGACCCTTCGGATTCACCTTCCAGCACGCTGCGGATGCGGTCCAGGGCGGTCGGCTCCGCCGGCTGGACCGGAGCCGCCGCCGCCTTCAGCTTCTCCACGAAGTCGGAGGTGTCGATCAGCCCCATGCCCAGCACGTCGGTCACGAACATGACGTTGTTCCGGTTCAGCGTGCGGTGGCGGAAGCTGAGGCCGGCCACCTTGCTGCCGAAGGCCTGCTGGACGTTCAGGAAGTCGAGCGCGAAGCGGCCCTCGATCCGGTAGGCCACGTAGGTCGTCGTCTCGTCCCGCTCCTCGCGGTAGGGCTTGCCAAGCTCCACCGGCTTGACCGCGTTGGCGAAGATGACGTCGGCGGGATCGAAATTGCCGCGGTAGCGGAACCACACCGTGGCGTTGATGGTCGCCTCGTTCCGCTCCGTGCTGAGGTCGCGCACCTCGTTGATCTGGACGCCCGTGTAGATGACGTTCGTCTTGTACATGAAGCGGTCGTTGACGTAGAGGGCACGCCCGCGCTGGACCTCCTCCAGGAAGTTGGAGACCCCGACCTCGCGGATCGGCTGGAGCTGGGTCAGCGCCGCCACCGGGTTCAGCCCGTTGTAGAGCGCCATCAGCACCGGCAGGTTGGCCAGCCCCTTCGCGTCGAAGGTCCAGGGGCCGACGGTGCCGAAGAAGGCCGTCTCGTTGCGGTCGCGGGCGGCCAGCCGGTCGCGCACCGCTTCGGCGAAGGCGCGGGATCCGCCCTGCCGGCCGGGCGCCGGGGCCTCCGCCGGCAGGGCGGCCAGGCTGTGGCCGACCGCGTCGGCGACCAGCGACAGGGCGTCGTCGGCGATGGCCGCCGCCCAGTCCGGCACCGACTGGAAGCGCTTGACGTACTGGCCGTAGAAGCCCTGGGCGCGCTCGTTGGCGGTGTCGAACAGGATCGGCGACGACACCAGCAGGCCGTGCCCGTAGGTCTCCGGCGCCTGGCGGCCGGCCAGCGCCACCAGATGGGCGCGGAAGGCGTTGGAGGCCATGGCCGAGGGGCCGGCGATGAGGTTGCGCAGGTTGGCGTCGCGCAGCGCCACCACCACCCGCGCGCTGTCACCCGGCGAGCCGAGGACGACCACGGCGCCGGTCGGCATCCTCTGCTTGACCTCCTCGGCCAGCGCCGTCAGGTCGCCGGCGCCCGGCGCGAACGTCCACTGCGCCACCAGCCGGGTCCCGAAGCGCTGGATGATCCGGTCGAACTGCTCGGCCTGGACGGCGGCCTGGGGGCTGTCCTCGCGGATGATGGCGATGGTCGGCTCGCCGATCACGTTGCGCACGTAATTCGCCAGGAAGCGGATCTCGAAGCCGGCGTCGAAGTTGACGCGGAAAGCCCAGGGGTTGGGCTCCGCCATCGCGCCCGGCTGGATCGCCAGGAGCGGAACCCCCCGCTCGGCGTAGACGCCGGCGGCGTCCGCAAGGGCGTCGGGATGGTGGCCGATGACCGCCAGGACCGCGGGGTCGCCGGCGACCGTCCGGGCCAGTTCCCGCGACAGCGCGGGGTCGCCGCGGTCGTCGAAGGCGCGCAGCTCGACCGGCCGTCCGCCCAGGCCGCCGCCGGCGTTGATCAGGCCGGCGCGCAACTCCGCCCCCTGCTGCGCCGCCCGGCCCAGCGCCGCCTCCGGCCCCGACAGAGGCGCCACCAGGGCGACGACCAGGGGGTCGCGGTTCTGGCCGTCGAGAAGCCAGCTGCGCACGACCGCCGACACCACGACGGCGACGGCGACGGCGCTGGCCAGGATCAGCGCGAAGCGCGCTTTCTTCGTCAGTCTCGGCAGCAGGGCGGAAAGGAAGGACGGCTTGAACCACGTCATCATGATGACCACCGGGGCAAAGGCGATGTGGGCGTTGGGGATGCGGCCATGGCTGGGCGCTACCGCTCCTGAAGGCCGTGCTGGAGGCCGCTCAGGAGCGGTGACAGGAGATAGTCGAGGACGGTGCGCCGGCCGGTGAGGATGCTGCACACGACGCGGACGCCGGGATACAGGTCGTAGCGCCGCCCCCCGTAGGCGAAGGAGCGGGCGCCCAGCTCGATGCGGACCTTGTAGTAGGGCTGGTTGTCGGCGTCGATCAGGGTGTCCGGGCTGATGGTGCGGACCTGCCCGACGATGTGGCCGAAGCGCGAGGCGTCGCTGCTGGCCAGCGTGACCGACGCCTCCTGCCCGACCTGGACGTAGCCGATGTCCTGCACCGGCAGGCGGGCGTCGACCACCAGCCGGCCGTCGCCCGGCACCAGCTCGACCACGGTCTCGCCGGGCTTGACCACCGCGCCGCGCGTGGAGACGCCCAGCGTCTTCACCACCCCGTCCATGGGCGCGCGCAGCACGCTGCGGTCCAGGTTGTCGTCGATGCGGGCCTGGCGCTGGGACAGCTCGGCGATGCTGCGGCGCGCCTCTTCCAGGGCGCTGCGCGCCTCCTCCAGATACTTCTGGTCGATCCAGCCGAGCCGGTCGCGGGCCTCGGACAGCGCCGCCTCGGCCCGCAGCAGGGCGTTGCGGTCCTCGGAGATGCCGCCGGTCAGGTTCACCTCGTCGCGCAGAAGCTCCAGATGCTTCATGCGGTTGGTGATCTCCCGGCGGAGCAGGCTGTCGCTGATGGCGATCTGCTCCTGAAGCAGCCGAAGCGCCGCCTGGTTCCGGGCGATGCGCGCCTTGACCATCGCCACGTCCTGCTCGCGCTGGACGACGGTCTGCTGCTGAATCCGGATGTCGGAGGCGAGGCGGTCGCGCCGGGCGCGGAGCAGGGCGCGCGACGCGGCCACCACCTCGGGCCAGCCGGTGAGCAGCCAGTCGGGGTAGGCGGCCTCGTCGGCGCCGGCCACCTCCGCCTCCAGCCGGGCCTGGTCGGCGGTCAACGAGGACAGCCGCACGCGCAGCTCCTTGACGTCCGCGCCCGTCTTGGTCTGGTCCAGCTCCACCAGGGGCTGCCCCTCCGCGACCCGGTCCCCCTCGGCGACCAGGATGGCGTGGATGATCCCGCCCTCCAGATGCTGGACGCTCTGGACGTAGGAGACCGGCACCACGTCGCCGAGGGCGTTGCTGGTGACGTTCAGCTCGGCCAGCGCCGCCCAGCCCACGGCGAACAGCAGGAAGCCTCCGGCCACCAGCAGAAAGCGGTCGCCGCCGCCCGGATCGTCCTCGGCCACCGCGGCGGGAACCGCGGGTGCCGCGGGTGCCGCCGCCTCCGGCGGCGCCCGGCCGGCGGCGATGGCGGAGAAGGAGCGGGCCGGCGGTGGGACGCCGCGCCGGGGC
>JAEZHQ010000322.1 GCA_023416455.1 Pseudomonadota bacterium
GAACGGCCCGAAGCACCTGGTCAAGGCGATCACTCGCGCCGACCTCGAGCGGCTGGTCGACGACCTCATCCAGCGCACGCTCGAGCCATGCCGCAAGGCGATGGCCGATGCCGGCGTCAAGGCGACCCAGATCGACGAAGTCGTGCTCGTCGGCGGCATGACCCGCATGCCCAAGGTGCGCGATGTCGTGAAGTCGTTCTTCGGCAAGGAGCCGCACACCGGCGTGAACCCGGACGAGGTGGTGGCCATGGGGGCGGCCATCCAGGCCGGCGTCCTCCAGGGCGACGTCAAGGACGTCCTGCTTCTCGACGTGACCCCGCTCAGCCTTGGAATCGAGACCCTGGGCGGCGTGTTCACGCGAATGATCGACCGCAACACCACCATCCCGACCAAGCGCAGCCAGGTCTTCTCGACCGCCGACGACAATCAGCAGGCGGTGACGATCCGCGTCTTCCAGGGCGAGCGCGAGATGGCGGCGGACAACAAGCTGCTCGGCCAGTTCGACCTCGTGGGCATCCCGCCGGCCCCGCGCGGCGTGCCCCAGGTCGAGGTGACCTTCGACATCGACGCCAACGGCATCGTCAGCGTCACCGCCAAGGACAAGGCCACCAACAAGGAGCAGCAGATCCGCATCCAGGCCTCGGGCGGCCTGTCCGACGCCGACATCCAGAAGATGGTCAAGGACGCCGAGGCCCACGCCGCCGAGGACCGCAAGCGGCGCGAGCTGGTCGACGCCCGCAACAACGCCGAGGCGCTGATCCACACCACCGAGCGGACGATCAAGGAGAACGGCGACAAGATCCCGGCCTCCGACAAGTCCGCCGCCGAGGCCGCCGTCACGGACCTGCGTTCGGTCATCGAGGGCGACAACCTGGAGACCCTGAAGGCGAAGACCGAGGCGCTGGCCCAGCTCTCCATGAAGCTGGGCGAGGCCATCTACAAGGCCGGCCAGGGCGAGGCGCCGGGCGCCGGTGCGGCGGGAGCTGCGGCCGGGGCCGCCCCGAACGAGCCGGGCGTGGTCGATGCCGATTTCGAGGAAGTCGACGACGACAAGAAGAAGTCGGCGTAACGTCACGGCCGGGCAGGCCCGGTACCATGTATGATCATGCATGATCAGCCGGCCCGTCACTCTTTCTCCGGTGGCGGGCCGGCTGTATGCTGGGTTGTGTGGATGTAAGGCGGTCGGGGCCCCATGGCGAAACAGGACTATTACGAACTGCTCGGTCTGGCGAAGGGCGCCAGTGCGGACGATATCAAAAAAGCGTACCGCAGGATGGCGATGCAGTATCACCCGGACCGCAACCAGGGTGACAAGGAGGCCGAGCACAAGTTCAAGGAAATCAGCGAAGCCTACGAAGTTCTCAAGGACGAGCAGAAGCGCGCGGCCTATGACCGTTTCGGCCACGCCGCCTTCGACGGCGGGCGCGGCGGTGGTGGGGGCGGCGGCTTCGGCGGCTTCGATTTCGGCGGCGGCGGCTTCGCCGACATCTTCGACGAGATGTTCGGGGAGTTCATGGGCGGCCGGCGCGGCGGCGGCGGGGCCTCCGGCCGCGGCCAGGATCTGCGCTACAACATGGAGATCGGCCTGGAGGAGGCCTTCAAGGGCACCCAGGCCAACGTCCGGGTCCCCACCTCCGTGCAGTGCGACGGCTGCAACGGATCGGGCGCTGCGGCCGGCACCCAGCCGATCATCTGCCCGACCTGCCAGGGCCAGGGCAAGATCCGCGCCCAGCAGGGCTTCTTCACCATCGAGCGCACCTGCCCCGGCTGCCACGGCCAGGGCCGGGTCATCAAGGACGCCTGCAAGTCCTGCGGCGGGTCCGGCCGCCTGCGCAAGGAGAAGACGCTCCAGGTCAACATCCCCGCCGGCGTCGAGGACGGCACCCGCATCCGCCTGGCCGGCGAGGGCGAGGCCGGACTGCGCGGCGCGCCGCCCGGCGATCTCTACATCTTCCTGGCCATCGCTCCCCACCCGATCTTCCAGCGCGACGGCGCCAACATCCACTGCCGCGTGCCGCTTCCCCTGACCACGGCGGCGCTGGGCGGCACGGTCGAGGTGCCGACCATCGACGGCAGCCGGACCCGGGTGACGGTCCCGCCCGGCACCCAGTCCGGCCATCAGTTCCGCATCAAGGGGAAGGGCATGTCGGTGCTGCGCAGCCAGCAGCGCGGCGACATGTACATCCAGGCGGTCGTCGAAACCCCGGTCAACCTGACCAAGCGCCAGCAGGAGCTGCTGCGCGAGTTCGAGAAGGCCGGCAAGGAGGGATCCCATCCGCAGTCCGAAGGCTTCTTCGCCAAGGTGAAGGAGCTGTGGGAGGATCTGAAGGACTGATCCGGCCGGCGCACCGATGCTTCGGTGACCGGCCGGCCGGCATCAAGCGCCGGGCGCCCGGTTGGTCCGGCGTTGAAGTCGAGGTGGCGTGTTCGAGGTGGTGTGGACGGGCCGCCGGCATGCGCGCCGCCGGCCCGTCCGGCCGCCCGTGCTCCCTTACCCCGTGTTCCCTTACCCCCGTGCTCCCTTACGATGGAACGGCGCCCGGGGCGTCGTCTTCGGCCGCCGCGGCCGCCGCGGCTGCCGCGGCGCCGCGGTCGTGGATGGCGGTGACCCGGCGCACGGCGCGCAGCTTCTCCTCCACCGCCTCGTTGACGAACTGGTCGAGCGACGTGCCGCGGCGCGCGGCCTGCCTCGCCGCCTCGGCCTCCAGGGACTCCCGCAGACGGACCATCCTGTGCCTCCCTCCTCGCACCGGCCCCTTGGAAGAAGGGCCGTTCAGGAACCACAGATGGTCATTCGGCCGGCCGGGCGCGAGCGGCCCGTCCGAAAGGAGCGGCCTGTCCTCGAACCGGCGCCGGAATGCGCCGGGGATCGTCCGCATCAGGCTCTGGACGGCACCGCGGCCGCGGTGACGTGCAGCGCCCGCGCCGCCAGGGCCAGCGGATCCTCGCCGGGGGCGCAGGGGGCGACGACCAGGGCCGCTTCCGGCACGGCGGCGGCGACATAGTCCTCCACCGTCGCGAAGGCGGGGATGATCATGGCGATGCGGGTGAGTTCGACGACCGTTCTCACCTGCCCGCTGCCGGGCAGCATGGCGAGCGGGCGGCCCGCCGCCGTGGCCTCGCCGTTGACGACGAGCAGCATGCCGATGCCGGCGCTGTCGATGAACTCCAGCCCGCCGAGATCGAGCAGGTAGCGACGGGCCTTGCCGGTCTTCACCTCCGCGATCACCCGGCGCACGGCGTCGGCATCCTGGCCGGTCAGGCGCCCGCTCAGAACCAGTCGGGTGAAGTGCCGTTCGCTTACCGGTAGGTACTGCACGGGCATGCCCCCCGTTCCAACGCGCGTCGCCGCGCCCAAGCAGGCCCCGCCGCTTCACCGGGGCTGCCCGGTATGGGCACGCCGGGTGAAGCGGCTTGGGACATGATCCGGGCCGGGGGCGATTCGGGCAAGGCGGGCGAAGCCCCCGGGGGTGTGCAATCTTGACGCAGGGGCCGGCTCCTTGACGCTTGACGGCCGGCCCGGCCGGACCTAAAAGCGGTGGTACGTGGTGATTTGGTCGACCGGCTTGCGGGCCACGTAAAACAACCCGCTAAAAAGGTCCGAGCCGCGCCCGCGCCTCGACCCTTACGGTCGGGGCTTTTTGTTTGGCCGGTCGGCCCCGCCGGCGGACAGAAGGGAACAGGCGGCATGGCGCCCACCGAACATCGCACTCCGCGGCATCGCGCTCCGAACGTGGCGGGGCTGCGGCCCCGCTCCAAGCTGGTCCATGGCGGCACCCGCCGCTCGCCGTTCGACGAGACCTGCGAGGCCCTCTACCAGACCTCCGGCTACGTCTACGGCTCGGCCGAGGAGGCGGCGCACGCCTTCGCCAACGACGGCGCGCGCCATGTCTACTCGCGCTTCCGCAACCCGACCACCGCCATGTTCGAGGACCGGCTGGCCGAGTATGAGGGTGCCGAGTGGGCCTACGCCACCACCAGCGGCATGGCCGCGGTGCACGCCGCGCTGTGGAGCAACCTGCGCAGCGGCGACCGCATCGTGGCGCCGCGCTCGCTGTTCATCTCCTGCTACTGGGTGATCAAGGAGCTGTCGACCCGCTTCGGCGTCGAAGCGGTGTTCGTCGACGGCACCGACCTCGCCCAGTGGGAGGCGGCGCTGGCCAAGCCGACCGCCGCGGTGTTCCTGGAGACGCCGAGCAACCCCGGGCTGGAGGTGGTCGATCTGCGCGCGGTCAGCGATCTGGCGCACCGGGCCGGGGCCAGGGTGGTGGTGGACAACGCCTTCGCGACCCCCGTCCTGCAGCGCCCCTTCGAACTGGGGGCCGACATCGTCGTCTATTCCGCGACCAAGCACATCGACGGCCAGGGCCGCTGTCTGGGCGGCATCATCCTGGCCAACGACCGCCAGTACGGCGCCGATGTCATCCACCCCTACCTGCGCCACACCGGCCCGACCATCGCCCCCTTCAACGCCTGGCTCCTGCTCAAGGGGCTGGAGACGCTGGAACTGCGCGTCGCCGCGCAGAGCGCGTCGGCGCTCCGGGTCGCCGAGTTCCTGGAGGGCCATGCCGGGGTCGAGCGCGTGCTCTACCCGGCCCTGCCCAGCCACCCGCAGCACGATCTGGTCCGCCGCCAGATGACCGGCGGGGGCACCATGCTGTCGGTCTTCCTGAAAGGCGGCCAGGCCGAGGCGTTCCGCGCCCTCGACGCGCTGGGCATGGTCCTGATCTCCAACAACCTGGGCGACTCCAAGAGCCTGATCACTCACCCGGCGACCACCACCCACTCCAAGCTGACCGACGAGGAGAAGGCGGCGGCGCGGATCACGCCGAACCTGCTGCGCCTGTCCGTCGGGCTGGAGGACGCCCAGGACATCATCGAAGACCTCGACCAGGCGCTCGCCACGTTGTAAACGGTTCGGCCCGGAACCAAATGCTGCAGTGCAGCGTTAGCCCGATGCTGCAATGCAGCACGGGTTCCGGGTTTCGTTTACGATGAGGTGGACCATCATGGCAGGAAGCAGGGCCGGCAACGGTCACACGACGGAGCGTCTGGCCGCTTTGGCGGACGAGTGGACGCGCACGGGCGTGAAGGGCGGCGAGATGGGGGTTGCGGCCGCCCAGACCATCGGTTACCGCACCGCCATGATGGCGGCGGCCATGGGCAACCCCGCCGACCTCGCCAACCCCGAGTTCCTCCGCATGGGGTCCGAGAAGGTCGAGGCGGCGGTGGCCGCCACCCAGGCCGTCGCCAAGGGCATCGGCGAGTTCCAGCATGCCTGGATGGCGCTGCTCCAGGGCCAGGCCCAGGCGACCATGACCGTCCTCACCGGCCTCGGCCAGTGCCGCTCGCCGTCGGACCTGATCGAGCTTCAGCGCCGCACCCTGACCGAGACGGTCGAGGCGGGAATCCACGCCGGCCTCTACCTGGTCGAATCGGCGGCGGCTCTGGCCGGCGCCGGCCTCGCCCCCGCCTACCGCACGGTGCGGGCCAACGCCCGCCGGCTGGGCCGCCGGCAGGGTTGACCCGCCCCCGGGGTCACTGCCCGAGCACCTCGAAGCTGGCCGGCGCCGGATCGAGGACGCGCGCGCCGCTGGCGGTGACCTCCAGGACGGCAAGCCCGCGCTCGACCGTGCCGTCCGGGCGCAGGCGGAACAGCCCGTCGAGTCCCTCGAATCCGCCGGGGTTGTTCAGCGCGGTCCGGTCGAAGGGCGCCACCCCCCCCATCTTGGCCAGCACCGCGGCGACCGCCGTCGCGTCGTAGGCCAGCGTGGCGATGCGCGGCGGCCGGCGCCCGTAGGTCCGCTCGAAGCGCGCCTCGAAGTCGGCGCGGAACTGCGGCGACGGGGCGGCGAACCACGCCCCCGCCAGCGCCGGTTCCTGGCCCAGTCCGGGTTCGTCCCACAGGACGGTGCCGAGCAGGCGGACCTGCGGCAGGCCGAGGCCGTTGCCGGCCAGCGCGGCGGCCAGCCCCTGGGCGCGCGCGACGCCTTCGGCCAGCATGACGGCCTGCGGCTGGAAGCCGCCCTGGCCGATCTGGCGGGCCGCCTGGGCGAGGTCGGCCGTGGCGGGGTCGTAGCGCTCCACCTGCGCCACCTGCCCGCCCAGCCGCTGGGTGGTGGCCTGGAACGCGCTGACCACCGCGTCGCCGTAGGCGTTGCGCGGGGCGAGCGCGACGTAGCGCGTGACGCCGCGCGAGCGGGCGAAGCCGACCACCCGGCTGACCTGGTCGGCCGGCACGAACCCCATCACGTAGGTGCCGTTGCCGGCCTGGGTCCAGTCGTTGGTGAAGGCCAGCACGTCGACGCCGGCGCTCTGGGCGACGGGCCGCACCGCCGCCACCTCCGGCCCGAACAGCGGGCCGAGGATGAGGCGCGCGCCCTCGGCGACGGCCTGGCGGGCGGCATCGGCGGCGCCGGCCGGGGACCCCTTGGTGTCGCGCGGCATCAGCTCGAAGGATTCGCCGGCGAGGTCGAACAGGGCCATCTGCGCCGCCTCCAGCAGCGGCTGGCCGATCTGCGCGCTGGGGCCGGACAGCGGCAGCAGAAGCGCAACCTTCACGGTCTGCGGCGCAGCCGGCACAACCGGGGTCGCCGCTTGCGGCGCTTGAGCGACCGGCGGTCGGGCCGTTACAGTCGGTGCGCAGGCCGTCAGCAGCCCAACGATCGATCCAACGATCGCCAGGGCAGCGGCGCGCCGCCCCCGACCGCGCGAGAAAGATGTTGCCAAGCGTGCCACCGATCGTCTCCACATCCGGTCCGGCCCCGGGGCCCCATGCCCACGGCGGCGCTGAAGGTAGCGGTCCGACGGCCGCAAGTAAACTCGGCGCCGGGCTTTACGTCGTCGCAACGCCCATCGGCAACGCCGCCGACATCACGCTGCGCGCGCTCGACACGCTGCGGCGCGCCGACGCCATCGCCTGCGAGGACACGCGGGTGACGGCGAAGCTGATGGCCATCCACGGAGTCGCCACCCCCTTCCTGTCCTACCATGAGCACAACGCGGCGCGGATGCGTCCGGTCCTGATCGGCCGCATGAAGGCCGGCGAGGCCATCGCGCTGGTCACCGACGCCGGCACGCCGCTGGTCTCCGACCCCGGCTACAAGCTGGTCCGCGCCTGCGTGGCCGAGGGGGTGGCGGTGACCACGCTGCCCGGCGCCTCGGCCCCGCTGGCGGCGCTGGTGCTGTCGGGGCTGCCCACCGACCGCTTCCTGTTCGCCGGCTTCCTGCCCAACCGGGCCGCCGCCCGCCGTTCCGCCATCGGCGAGCTGAGGGGGGTCCCGGCCACGCTGGTCTTCTTCGAGTCGCCGCAGCGTCTGGCCGAGTCGCTGGCCGACCTGGCCGAGCTGCTGGGCCCGCGCGAGGCCGCGGTGGCGCGGGAGCTGACCAAGCTCTACGAGGAGGTGCGGCGCGGTCCCCTGCCGGAGCTGGCCGCCCACTACGCCGCCGCCGGCCCGCCGCGCGGCGAGGT
>JAEZHQ010000374.1 GCA_023416455.1 Pseudomonadota bacterium
GGGTGTGGGACGACAACGCGGCGGCCCGCGCGGCGGCGGCGGCGGCCGGCCACCGTGTCGTCGACCTCGCCGCCGCCGACCTGTCGGAGCTGACCACCATGGTCTGGTCGCCGGGGATCCCGCACACCCACCCCCGGCCGCACCCGGTGGCCGCGCGTGCCCGCGCCGCCGGCCTGGAGATCGTCTGCGACATCGAGCTGCTGGGCCGCGCCGAGCGCGACGCCGCCTACATCGGCGTCACCGGCACCAACGGGAAGTCGACCACCACCACCCTGATCGGCCATGTCATGGCGGCGGCCGGGCGCCGGGCCGCGACCGGCGGCAACCTCGGCACGCCGGCGCTGTCCCTGCCCGCCATGGGGGCCGGCGGCAGCTACGTGCTGGAGATGTCGAGCTACCAGCTGGAGCTGACCCTCTCCATCACCTTCGACGTCGCGGTCCTGCTCAACATCACGCCCGACCACCTGGACCGCCACGGCGGCATGGACGGCTACGTCGCCGCCAAGCGGCTGGTCTTCCACCGCCAGACCCGCCCGCGCACCGCCGTCATCGGCGTCGACGACGAGCGGTGCCGGGCCATCCACCGGGACCTCGCCGCCCGCGGCGACCAGCGCGTCTGGCCCGTCTCGGCCGAGGGCCGCGTCCCCGGCGGGGTCTACGCCGAGGACGGCTGGCTGGTCGACGACACCGAGGGCGCCGCCGAAAGGGTCGCCGCGCTCGCCGGCTTCCCGGCCCTGCTCGGCGCCCACAACGCCCAGAACGCCGCCGCCGCCTTCGCCGCCTGCAAGGCGGCGGGGGTGCCGGTCCCGGCCATCGTCTCGGCCATGGCCGGCTTCCCCGGCCTCGCCCACCGCCAGCAGCTGGTGCGGACCATCGCCGGCGTGCGCTTCGTCAACGACAGCAAGGCGACCAACGCCGACGCCGCGGCCAAGGCGCTGGCCACCTTCGAGCCGGTCTACTGGATCCTCGGCGGCCGGGCCAAGGACACCGGGCTCGCCGGGCTGGAGGGCCTGATGGGCCAGGTCCGCCACGCCTTCCTGATCGGCGAGGCGACGGACGCCTTCGCCGGCTGGCTGGCCGCCAACGGGGTGGCCCACAGCCGCTGCGGCACGCTCGACGCCGCCGTCGCCGCGGCGGCGGGGCTGGCCCTGCCCGAGCGCCGTCCGGGCGCCTGCGTGCTGCTGTCGCCGGCCTGCGCCTCGTGGGACCAGTTCGCCAACTTCGAGAAGCGCGGCGACGCCTTCGCCGCGGCCGTGCAGGCTCTGGCCGGGGACGGTCCGGACCAAGGGGAGGCGGCCTGACATGGTGACCTTCGACCGCACCGACCAATCCGTCTTCGGCCGCTGGTGGTGGACCGTCGACCGCTGGCAGCTCGGCGCGCTGGCGGTGCTGATGGCCGTCGGCACCGTGCTGATCACCGCGGCCAGCCCGCCGGTGGCCGAGCGCATCGGCATCCAGGACACTTTCTACTTCGTCGAGCGCCACCTGATGATGCTGGTGCCGGCGGTGGCGCTGATGTGCGGGGTGTCGCTGCTGAGCCCGCGCGGCGTGCGCCGGGTCGCGCTCGCCGCCTTCCTCGTGTCGGTGGCGCTGATCTACGCCACGCTGGTCATCGGCGTGGAGATCAAGGGCGCGCGGCGCTGGATCCACGTCCCCGGCATGTCGATCCAGCCGTCGGAGTTCGTGAAGCCGGCCTTCGCCGTGGTGAGCGCCTGGCTGTTCTCGCTGTCGCGCACCGCGCCGGGCTTCCCCGGCACGCCGGTCGCGATCGCGCTGTTCGGGGTGACCATCGGCGGGCTGCTGCTCCAGCCGGACCTGGGCATGACGGTGGTGGTGTCGGCGGTGTGGTTCACCCAGTTCTTCCTGGCCGGGCTGAACATCATGCTGGTGGTCGGCCTCGCCGTCCTCGGCATCGTCGGCCTGATCGGCGCCTACTTCACGCTGCCCCACGTGACCAGCCGCATCGACCGCTTCCTCGACCCGGCCAGCGGCGACACCTACCAGGTCAGCCGCTCGCTGGAAGCCTTCGCCAACGGCGGGCTGCTGGGCACCGGCCCCGGCCAGGGCACGGTGAAGTTCTCGCTGCCCGACAGCCACGCCGACTTCATCTTCGCCGTCGCCGGCGAGGAGATGGGCCTGTTCTTCTGCCTGTTCGTGGTCGCGGTGTTCGCCTTCATCGTGCTGCGCGGCTTCGCGCGGGTGTTCAACGACACCAACTACTTCGTGCTTCTGGCGGCGAGCGGCCTGCTCATCCAGTTCGGCCTTCAGGCGGCCATCAACATGGGCTCGGCGCTGCATCTGATGCCGACCAAGGGCATGACGCTGCCCTTCATCTCCTACGGCGGGTCGTCGCTGCTGGCCCTCGGCTTCGGCATGGGCATGGTGCTGGCGCTGACCCGCAAGCGCTTCGGCCCCGCGGAGTGACGCCCATGGCCGCCCGACCCCACGGCATGCCCGCCGACAAGCCCGTCATCCTCGCCGCCGGCGGCACCGGCGGGCACTTCTTCCCGGCCGAGGCGCTGGCGCGGGAGCTGCTGGCCCGCGGCCGTGCGGTGGCGCTGGTCACCGACAAGCGCGGGCAGTCCTTCGGCGACAGCCTGCCGGACGTGCCGGTGCACCGCATCCGCGCCGCCGCCCCCGGCGCCGGCCCGCTCGCCAAGATCGCCGCGGCCTGGCAGATGGGGCTCGGGCTGCTGGGGGCCAACGCGCTGATGCGCCACCTGGAGCCGGCCGCGGTGGTGGGCTTCGGCGGCTACCCGTCGGTTCCCACGGTCTACGCCGCCGCCCAGGCGCGGGTGCCGGTGCTGCTGCACGAGCAGAACGCCGTGCTCGGCCGCGCCAACCGCATGCTGGTCCCGGCGGCCCGGCGCCTCGCCGTCGCCTTCCCCGAGATCGCCTGGGTCAAGGAGGCGCACCGCGGCAAGATCCTGCGCACCGGCAACCCGGTGCGCCCGGCGGTCGCCGCCCGCCACGCCGCCCCTTACCGGCCGCCGGCCGCCGACGGCCCCGTCCATCTGCTGGTGATGGGGGGCAGCCAGGGGGCGAGCGTCTTCTCGTCGGCGATTCCGGAGGCGCTGGCCCGGCTGCCCGAGGGGCTGCGCGCCCGCATCCACCTGGCCCAGCAGTGCCGGCCCGAGGATCTGGAGGGTGCCCGCGCCCGCCTCGCCGCCCTCGGGCTGGGCGGGCTGGAGCTGGAGAGCTTCTTCCGGGACGTGCCGGAGCGGCTGGCCGCCAGCCAGCTCGCCGTCACCCGCGCCGGCGCCTCGACCATCGCCGAGCTGACCTGCATCGGCCGACCCGCCCTGCTGGTCCCCTATCCCCACGCCATGGACGATCATCAGACCGCCAACGCCCGCCAGCTCGCCGCCGCCGGCGCCGCCTGGCTGGTGCCGCAGCCCGAGCTGGGCGCCGCAGCGCTGGCCGCCCGGCTGGAGGAGCTGCTGGCCGCCCCCGACCGGCTGGCCGCGGCGGCGGCGGCGGCGCGCGACTGGGGGGTGGCCGACGCCGCCGCCCGTCTCGCCGACGCCGTGCTGGCGATGATCGACACCGCCAACGCAACCGGCGCCAAGGAGGCCGCGGAATGAACAAGGGCATGCGCAGCACCCTCTCCCACCGTCGCACCCCGCGTCCCTTGCAGGACTGGCCGGCCGACATGACCCGCGACGAGGGGGCGTGGAGCAACCGCCCCCTCTGCCCGCTGCTGCCGCGGGCGATCGCCGGCCAAGCCTTCCTGCGCGACCGCCTGCACCTGGTCACAGGGGCCGCGCCCCTTCCTCCCGGCCTGTCCGACCAGGCCGTCGACGCCACCCTCAGCCTGATGCTCCGCCGCGGAAAGTAACCAGCCACCATGCGCGCCCTCCCCCTCTCCATCGGCACCATCCATTTCGTCGGCATCGGCGGGATCGGCATGAGCGGCATAGCCGAGGTGCTGAAGAACCTCGGCTATGCCGTCCAGGGCTCCGACCTTGCCGAGAGCGCCAACGTCAAGCGTCTGCGCGCGCTGGGCATCCCCGTGTCGATCGGCCACCGGGCGGAGAACATCGCCGGGGCCGCGGTGGTGGTGGTCTCCTCCGCCGTCCAGCGCAGCAACCCCGAGGTGGTGGCGGCGCGCGCCGCCCTGGTCCCGGTGGTCCGCCGGGCCGAGATGCTGGGCGAGCTGATGCGCCTGAAATGGGCCATCGCCATCGGCGGCACCCACGGCAAGACCACGACCACGTCGCTGGTCGGCAACATGCTGGAGCACGCCAACCTCGACCCCACCGTGATCAACGGCGGCATCATCAACGCCTACGGGACCAACACCCGGCTCGGCACCGGCGACTGGATGGTGGTGGAGGCCGACGAGAGCGACGGCACCTTCATCAAGCTGCCGGCCTGCATCGCCGTGGTCACCAACATGGACCCCGAGCATCTGGACTTCTACGGCACCTTCGACAACGCCCGCGCCGCCTTCGACAGCTTCGTCCAGAACATCCCCTTCTACGGCTTCGCCGCCCTGTGCATCGACCATCCCGAGGTGCAGGCGATGATCCCGCGCGTGTCGGACCGCCGCATCATCACCTACGGCTTCTCGCCGCAGGCCGACGTGCGCGCGGTGAACGTGCGGCTGGGCACCAACGGCGCCGAGTACGACGTGCTCGTCTACGACCGCCACACCGGCGAGAGCCGCAGCATCCCCGACGTGCGCCTGCCCATGTACGGGCCGCACAACGTGCAGAACTCGCTCGCCGGCTTCGCCGTCGGCAACGAGATGGGGCTGCCCGACGTGGTCATGCGCGACAGCATGGCGAAGTTCCAGGGCGTGAAGCGCCGCTTCACCAAGGTCGGCTCGTCCGGCGGCGTCACGGTCATCGACGACTACGGCCACCACCCGGTGGAGATCGCCGCGGTGCTGCGCGCCGCGCGCACCGCCGGGACCGGCCGCACCATCGCCGTGGTGCAGCCGCACCGCTACACGCGGCTGGCCGCCCTGTTCGAGGATTTCTGCACCTGCTTCAACGACGCCGACGCGGTGATCGTCGCCGACGTCTACGCCGCCGGCGAGCAGCCCATCGAGAACGTGAACCGCGACAATCTGGTGGAGGGCCTGCGCATGCACGGCCACCGCCACGTGGTCGCGCTGCACGGCCCCGAGGAGCTGCCGGCCCTGGTGCGCGACATGGCGCGGCCCGGCGACCTCGTGGTGTGCCTGGGCGCCGGAAACATCACCCAGTGGGCCAACGCCCTGCCCGGCGCGCTGGAGCGGCTGGCGGGGAGAGCGGAATGACGGCGCCCGCCATGGCCACCCGCCCCCACCTCATCGACCGCATGCCGGCCTGCCGCGGCCGGCTCAGCGCCGATGCCCCGCTCGGCGCTCTCACCTGGTTCCGCGTCGGCGGCCCGGCGGAGGTCCTGTTCCGCCCGGCCGACGCCGACGACCTGGCCGAGCTGCTGGCCGCGCTGCCCCCCGAGGTCCCGGTCACCGTGATCGGCGTGGCCTCGAACCTGCTGGTGCGCGACGGCGGCATCCCCGGCGTGGTGGTGCGGCTCGGCCGCGGCTTCGCCGGCGTCACGCCGTCGGGGGACGCCACGCTCGCCGTGGGGGCGGCGGCGCTGGACCTGACCGTGGCCAACGTCGCAAGGGACAACGGGGTTGCCGGGCTGGAGTTCCTCTCCGGCATCCCCGGCACCATCGGCGGCGCGCTGCGCATGAACGGCGGCGCCTACGGGCGCGAGACCGCGGACGTGCTGGTGGAGGCCGAGGCGGTGGACCGCCGCGGCGAGCGGCTGCGCCTCTCCCATGCGGCCATGGGATTCACCTACCGCCACACCGCCGTGCCGGGCGACGTCGTCTTCACCGGCGCGGTGCTGCGGGGAGAGCCCGGCGAGCCGCTGGAGATCGCGCGCCGCATGGCCGAGATCGCCGGCCGCCGGTCCGACAGCCAGCCGGTGCGCGCGCGCACCGGCGGCTCCACCTTCAAGAACCCGCCGGGCCACAAGGCGTGGGAGCTGATCGACCGGGCCGGCTGCCGCGGCCTCGCCGTCGGCGACGCCCAGGTGTCGGAGAAGCACTGCAACTTCCTGATCAACCGGGGGGCCGCCACCGCCGCCGATCTGGAGACGCTGGGCGAGGAGGTGCGCCGCCGCGTGCTGGAGGCCACCGGGGTCGCCCTGGAGTGGGAGATCAAGCGCGTCGGCATTCCCCGGGAAGGAGATCCGTCATGACGCGGAAGAAGCGTGTCGCGGTCCTGATGGGCGGCTGGTCGGCCGAGCGCGAGGTGTCGCTGGTCAGCGGCGCCGGCGTCGCCCGGGCGCTGGAGGAGGAAGGCTACGCGGTCACCGCGGTGGACGTGCAGCGCGACCTGGAGGGCCTGCTCCGCGCGCTGTCCGAACCGCGCCCGGACGTCGTCTTCAACGCGCTGCACGGGCGCGGCGGCGAGGACGGCACCATCCAGGGCATCCTGGAGTTCCTCGGCCTGCCCTACACCCATTCCGGCGTGCGCGCCTCGGCCATCGCCATGGACAAGGCGATGACCAAGTGCGTGCTGGCCTCGGCCGGCGTGCGCTCGCCGCGCGGCGTGGTGCTGGCCCGGGGCGAGCTGGCCGGCGGCGCCCACCCGATGCCCGCCCCCTACATCGTCAAGCCCGTCGACGAGGGGTCGACCGTCGGCGTCACGCTGGTCCGCGAGGGCCAGAACAGCCCGGTCGGCGACGCCTGGGCCTTCGGCGGGCGCGCGCTGGTCGAGGAGTTCATCCCCGGCCGCGAGCTGACCGTCGGCGTGATGGGCGCCGGCGCCGAGCCCAGCCGCGCCCTGACCGTGACGGAGATCGAATTCCAGGCGCAGGTCTACGACTACACGGCCAAATACAGCGCCGGCCACGCCGTCCACACCGTGCCGGCGCGCATCCCCGACGCCGTGGCCGAGGAGGCCAAGCGCCTGGCCGTGGTCGCCCACGAGACGCTGGGCTGCCGCGGCGTGACGCGCAGCGACTTCCGCTGGGACGACCGCAAGCCCGGCACCGAAGGTCTGTATTTCCTGGAGATCAACAACCAGCCCGGCATGACGCCGCTGTCGCTGGTGCCCGAACAGGCCGCGCATGTGGGCATTTCCTACGGCGCGCTGGTCGGTTGGCTCGTGGAGAACGCCGCATGTCAGCTCGACTGAACGCCGACCCCCGGTTCCGCCAGGCCGCCGGTCCGGCGGCGGCCCGCCGCCGCGACGAGACGCCGGCCCTGCCGCGCGCCATGGCCAGGTCCGCCCAGAAGGGCAACCGCCGCCGCGCTTGGCCCCGCTGGACCCGCCCGGCCGTCAAGGCGGCCCTGCTGGCGGCGCCGCTGCTGGCGCTGGCCGGCACCGCCGGCTGGGCCTGGAAGCAGGGAACCTTCGCCGAGACCGCGCAGGCCGTCCACGACCGCCTGGTCGCCGCCAGCGGCGGCGCCGGCTTCGCGCTGGCCGACGTGATGGTCGAAGGCCGCATCGAGACCGACCGGAACGCCATCCTGCACGCGCTCGGCGTGCAGCGCGGCGACCCCATCCTGGCGGTCGATCTCGCCGAGGCCCGGGAGCGGCTGGAGGGCCTGCCCTGGGTGTCGAGCGCCGCGGTCGAGCGCCGCCTGCCCGACATCCTCTACATCCGCCTGACCGAGCGCCAGCCGATGGCGATCTGGCAGCACGACCGCAAATTCACGGTGATCGACCGCGAGGGGCGCCCGCTGGCCGACGCCACCGAGATGGCCCGCCGCGGCAACCAGCGCGTCGACACGCTGCCCCACGTCGTCGGGGCCAACGCCCCCATGCAGGTCTCCAAGCTTCTGGCGGCGCTGGACAAGGTGCCCTCGGTCCGGGAGAAGGTCGTCGCCGCCACCTGGGTGGGCGACCGCCGCTGGGATCTCAAGCTGGGCAACAACGTGGTCGTCAAGCTGCCGGAAGGCGGCATGGGCGTCGCGCTGCGCCAGCTCGCCGAGCTGGACGCCAGCGGCCGCGTGCTCGACCGCGACATCGTCGCCATCGACCTGCGCCAGCCCGACCGCGCCGTGCTCCAGACCTCGGCCACCGCCATCCTGCCCTGGACCGAAGAGGACGCCAAGAAGAAGCCGGGGAGGAGGACATGAGCCGCCGACCGTCCCTCCACGCCGCGTCCCGGGCGCTCCCGCCCGCGCAAGCGCGCGAGGCCACCGCAGCGCGCGAGGCCACAGGGTGCTGAACATGGGCTTCAACGGAGCGAAGAAACCGAAGCGCGCCACCCGCGGCGGCACCGTCGCGGCGCTCGACGTCGGCTCCACCAAGGTCTGCTGCATCATCGGCCGCGTCGAGGACGCCGGGGCGGTGCGCGTCGCCGGCCTCGGCCACCAGATCGCCACGGGGGTGCGCGCCGGCTCGATCATCGACATGGAAGCGGCGGAGACCTCCATCGGCGCCGCCGTCCACGCCGCCGAGCAGATGGCCGGCGAGACCATCCGCGACGTCATCGTCAACGTGTCCGGCGGCTACCCGGTCAGCCACCCCTTCAACGCCGAGGTGTCGGTTCCCGGCCCGGAGGTGACGGAGGGCGACGTGCGCCGCGCGCTGTCGCACGCCCGCTCGCTCCAGGTCGGCGCCGACCAGGCGCTGGTCCACGCCATCCCGGTGGGCTTCGCGCTGGACGGCAACCGCGGCATCCGCGACCCCAAGGGCATGTACGGGGACCGGCTCGGCGTGCAGGTGCACGTCATCACCGCGTCCGCGGGCGCGGTGCGCAACCTGCACACCTGCGTTGCCCGCTGCCACCTCGACATCGAGAGCATGGTGGTCAGCCCCTACGCCTCCGGCCTCGCCTGCCTGGTCGAGGACGAGATGGAGCTGGGCTCCGCCTGCATCGACATGGGCGGCGGCACCACCACCATCTCGGTCTTCTGCGAGGGCAACCTGATCTGGACCGACTGCATCCCGGTCGGCGGCAGCCACGTCACCAACGACATCGCGCGCGGCCTGACCACCCCGGTCGTCCACGCCGAGCGCATGAAGACGCTCCACGGCAGCGCCATGGCCAGCGCCGCCGACGAGCGCGAGATGATCGACGTCCCCCAGGTCGGCGAGGAGGAGCGCGGCGGCACCAACAACGTGCCGAAGTCCTTCCTGGTCCGCATCATCCAGCCGCGGCTGGAAGAGATCTTCGAGCTGGTCCGCTCCCGCCTGGAACAGTCGGGCTACGCCAAGCTGGTCGGCCGCCGCGTCGTGCTGACCGGCGGCGCCAGCCAGCTTCCCGGCACGCGCGAGCTGGCCCAGCTCATCCTCGACAAGCAGGTCCGCATCGGCCGTCCGACGCGGGTCGCCGGCCTCAACGAGGCCCACGGCGGCCCGGCCTTCTCGACCGCCGCGGGCCTTCTCCTTCACGCCGTGCGCAGTCCCATGGAACTTCCGGTGGCCGGCCACGAGGTCGGCTCGTCCTCCGGATTCTTCGGCCGCATCGGCCTGTGGCTGCGGGAGAACCTGTAAATGGCTCCCGCCGCCAACGCTCCGCCTTGCCGGAAACAGCCCCGGATCCAACCGGCGGCCCTTCGCGCGATCAACATCGAACATCACCATAAGGTTGTGGAGGCTAACCAATGATCAACGTGACGATCCCCCACATCGAGCCCGAGCTGAAGCCCCGGATCACCGTGTTCGGTGTCGGCGGTGCCGGTGGCAACGCCGTCAACAACATGATCAAGTCCAACCTGGAAGGCGTGGACTTCGTCGTCGGCAACACCGACGCGCAGGCGCTCAAGGGCAGCATGTGCGAGAAGCGCATCCAGCTCGGCACCACCGTCACCCGCGGGCTCGGCGCCGGCTCCAAGCCGGACGTCGGCCGCGCCTCGGCCGAGGAGCAGATCGACGAGATCGTCAGCTATCTCGACGGTTCCAACATGGTGTTCATCACCGCCGGCATGGGCGGCGGCACCGGCACCGGCGCGGCGCCGGTGATCGCCCGCGCCGCGCGCGAGCGCGGCCTGCTGACCGTCGGCGTGGTGACCAAGCCCTTCCACTTCGAGGGCGCGCACCGCATGCGCCTGGCCGAATCGGGCATCGCCGAGCTGCAGCAGTATGTCGACACGCTGATCATCATCCCCAACCAGAACCTGTTCCGCATCGCCAACGAGAAGACGACCTTCGCCGACGCCTTCAAGATGGCCGACGACGTGCTGCATTCCGGCGTGCGCGGCGTCACCGACCTGATGGTCATGCCCGGCCTCATCAACCTTGACTTCGCCGACATCCGCTCGGTGATGACCGAGATGGGCAAGGCGATGATGGGCACCGGCGAGGCCGCCGGCGAGCGCCGCGCCATCGAGGCCGCCGAGGCCGCCATCTCCAACCCGCTGCTCGACGACGTGTCGATGAAGGGCGCGCGCGGCGTGCTCATCAACATCACCGGCGGCTACGACATGACCCTGTTCGAGGTCGACGAGGCGGCCAACCGCGTGCGTGACGAGGTCGACCCCGACGCCAACATCATCTTCGGCTCGACCTTCGACAGCTCGCTGGAAGGCACGATGCGCGTGTCGGTCGTCGCCACCGGCATCGATGCCGCGGCGATGACCAACCCGCGCACGCTGCACCCGGTCAACCTGTCGCTGGTCTCCGACCGCGGCGTCAAGAAGCCGGCCGCCGTGCCCGGCCTGACCGCCGCCGCCCCGGTGGCGCCGGCCGCCCCCGGCCTGCCCAACGCCGCCACCGCCATGGGCGGCCGGGCGATCACCGCAGGCTCCTCGGCGCTCCAGATCGACACCGCCCAGGCGGTGCACGCGCCGGCCCTGCACCAGCCGGAAGTCGCCGCCCAGCATGCCGCCCAGCATGCGCAGGCCCAGTACCACGCCGAGGCCCACCCGCACGCCCACCCGCATGCCGAGACCATGGCGCCGGCGCCGGCCGTCGAGGCCGCCACGACCAGGAGCCTGTCCGGCCCGCTGCACGGCGAGCGGCGCGACGGTCACTTCATCGCCCCGCAGCCGGTCGATCCCGGCCCGCGCCAGCCGATGACCAGCCAGCCGATGCCGGCGCCGCTGGCCGCAGCCCCGGTTCCGGCCGCGCCCGAGGCG
>JAEZHQ010000161.1 GCA_023416455.1 Pseudomonadota bacterium
GCTCCGGCCGGCTGCACAACGCCGCCATCGGCACGCTGAGCACCCCCAAGGCCAAGCGCCCGGTGCCGCGCCCGCTGACCGAACGCGACGCCGCCACCCTGCTGGACGCCGCCGTGGACGAGCCGGACGCGCCGTGGATCGGCAAGCGCGACCGCGCGCTGTTCACCCTGCTCTACGGCTGCGGCCTGCGCATCGCCGAGGCGCTCGGGCTGGCGCGCCGGGACGCGCCGCTCGGCGACACGCTGCGCGTGCTGGGCAAGGGGCGGAAGGAGCGCATGGTGCCGGTGCTGCCGGCGGTGAACGAGGCGGTGCGCGCCTATCTGGACTCCTGCCCCTTCGACCCCGGCCCGGACGGCCCGCTGTTCCTGGGCGCCCGCGGCAAGCGGCTCCAGCCCGCCGTCGCGCAGCGGCAGATGCAGCACCTGCGCCGCCTGATGGGCCTGCCGGAGACGGCGACGCCGCACGCGCTGCGCCACAGCTTCGCCACGCACCTGCTGGCGGACGGCGGGGACCTGCGCGCCATCCAGGACCTGCTGGGCCACGCCTCACTGTCCACGACGCAACGCTACACGGACGTTGAGGCCGAGCAACTTCTGGCCGTCTACAACGGCGCCCACCCACGGGCGCGCAGGCGCGGCTGACGCGCGGGGATTTCCGGGAATCAAATCGCCTCTTGGTTGACGCGCGCGCAGCGATTAATCTTTTCCACCGTTCCGCTCCCGCCTCCGAGCCTTCCCGCATGCTGGCCCAACCGAGGATCGCCGTCGTCGCCTTCGCGTTGGCAGTGGCACTGCTGGGCGGCGTGCTGTGGGCCGGCATGGCATGGTTCGACCACCACGATTCGGTGCGCGACGCCGAACGCGCCGTCCAGGACGTCGCCGCCCTCCTGGAGGAGCATGCCAAGCGAACGGCCGAGGCGAGCACCCTCATTCTCATCCACGTCACCGGCCAGATCCGCGAGCACGGCTATCCGACGGTCGTCGCCTCCGAGCGCATGTGGACCGACATCAGGGAGATGGCGGAGCACCTGCCGCAGGTCGGCTGGATCTTCGTCATCGACCGGGAGGGGCGCTTCGTCCTGTCCTCCCTGCAGCGCGAGACACCGGAGGGCAACGTCGCCGACGACGCGTACTTCCGCGCTCACCGCGACGGCGGCGCCCAAACGGTGATCGGGCCGGCGGTGCTGAACCCCGTCACCGGCCGCATCGTCTTCACGGTCAGCCGGCGGATCGAAGCGCCGGACGGCGCCTTCGCCGGGGTGGCGCTCGCCGCCATCGATACCGCCTGGCTCCACGATTTCTACCGGTCGCTGAGCATCGGCCGCGAATCCCCGGCCGGCGAGATCGCCTTCGTCCGCGACGACGGCTCCCTGCTGGTCCGCCACCGGATGGACATGGCGGACATCGGCGCCACGCTGCGCGACAGCCCGCTGTTCCGCACCCACCTGCCGCGGGCGGCGGACGGCGTGTTCACCGACGAGGCGGCGGACGGCAGCCCGCGCATCGTCGCCTACCGCCGCGTCGCCGGCCTGCCGCTGGTGGTCACCGCCGCGGTGGCGGAGGACGACGCGCTGGTCGACTGGCGCGAGCGCCTGCTGTGGACGAGCGCGCTGTTCGCCGCCGCGCTGCTGTCGGTGGCCGGCTTCGCGGCGCTGGCGCTGTCGGCCATCGGCCGCGAGGAGACGGCGCGCCTCGCCCTCGTCCACGCCAACGGCAGCCTGGAGCGGCGCGTCGCCGAGCGCACCGCCGAACTGACCGCGGCCAAGGAGGACGCCGAGCGCGAGAGCCAGGCGAAATCGCACTTCCTGGCCAACGTCAGCCACGAGCTGCGCACCCCGCTCAACGCCGTCATCGGCTTTTCCGAGCTGCTGTCGAGCGGCCACCCCGGCCCGCTGACCGACAGGCAGCGCAACTACCTGGACACCATCCACCAGTCCGGCAGCCATCTGCTGAACATCATCAACGACATCCTCGACCTGTCGAAGATCAGCGCCGAGCGGCTGGAGCTGCACGAGCAGGAGGTGGACGTCGCCACGCTGGTGGGCTCCTGCCTGGACATCGCGCGCGGCCGCGCCGTGGGGCGCGCGATCGTGCTGGAGGCGGCGATCCCGCCCGGCCTGCCGCGGCTGTGGGGCGACGAGCTGCGCCTGAAGCAGATCCTCATCAACCTGCTGTCCAATGCCATCAAGTACACCCCCGACCCGGGCACGGTGACGGTGCGCGCCGGTCTCGACGAGGGGGGCGGCGTGGTGCTGTCGGTGCGCGACACCGGCATCGGCATGAGCGCCGACGAGATCCCGCGGGCGCTCAGCATGTTCGGCCAGATCGAGACCAGCCTCGCGCGCACCCACGAGGGCACCGGCATCGGCCTGCCCATCGCCAAGGCGCTGACCGAGCTGCACGACGGCTCCCTGCTGATCGACAGCGCGCCCAACCTCGGCACCACCGTCTCCCTGCATTTCCCGCCGGCGCGGGTGATGGTCGTGGGGGAGAGCGGGGTGTAGAGCGGCGGCAATCCCCTCCACCCCGAAGAGGGGGAGGGCTAGGGAGGGCGCAGCCGGCATGGCACGGCGCGGGGGCATCGGAGGTCGGCCGGCGCGTTTGTCCTGTGCCGAACGTTCGGGTAGGATGGACGCGGTGATCGGGGGACCCGCGATGGACACGGACAGCCGGCTGCAACGCATCGAGCAGGATCTCGCAGAACTCAAGGGCGGTCAGGCCGACCTGAAGGCCACGCTCGCCCAGGCCCTGCACTTGCTGGCGCGGATCAGCGGCCGGCTCGACGAGCAGCGGGCCACCATCGACGCGCTGATCCCCACCCGCATCGCCGCCGTGCCGCCGGCCGCCGGATGATCGCCGACCGGCGCGCGGTTGCCGCGTGGTGCCTGTACGACTGGGCGAACTCCGCCTACAACACGGTCATCACCACCTTCATCTTCGCCGTCTACTTCACCCGCGGCGTGGCGCAGGACGAGGTGATGGGCACCGCCGCGTGGAGCCGGATGATGGCCGCCGCCGGCCTCGCCATCGCGATCCTCAGCCCGGTGCTGGGCGCCATCGCCGACCACACCGGCCGGCGCAAGCCGTGGCTGGGGCTGTTCACAGCGCTGACGGTCGCCTTCACCGCAGCACTGTGGTGGGTGACGCCGCAGCCCTCCTCCATGGCGCTGGCGCTGGTCGCCGTCGGGCTGGCGACCGTGGCGTTCGAGCTGGCGAACGTCTTCTACAACGCCACCCTGCCCGGCGTGGCGCCGCCCGCCATGTATGGCCGCGTGTCGGGCTGGGGCTGGGGGACCGGCTATTTCGGCGGGCTGGCCTGCCTGATCGTGGCGCTGTTCGGCTTCGTGAAAAACGAGGCGCCGCTGTTCGGCCTGTTCTCCACCGCCGACCAGGAGAACGTGCGCGCCACGGCGCTGCTGGTGGCGGCGTGGTTCGGGCTGTTCTCGCTGCCCTTCTTCCTCTTCGTGCCGGACGAACCGGCGACCGGCCGCACGCTGGGGCAGGCCGTCCGTGCAGGGCTGGCGACGCTGGGGCGGACCATCCGCGAGGCGCGCCGGTACAAGGAGATCGTCCGCTTTCTGATCGCCAGCGCGCTCTACCGTGACGCCATCAACACCATCACCGCCTTCGGCGGCATCTACGCCGCCCACGCCTTCGGCATGGGATTCGAGGAGATCGTCGTCTTCGCCATCGCGCTGAACGTCGTCGCCGGCACCGGCGCCATCGCCTTCGCCTGGATGGACGACCGGGCGGGGGCCAAGGCGACCATCCTGGTCAGCCTGCTGGGATTGACGGCCTTCGGCGTGCCGCTGCTGCTGGCCACCGACCGGCTGTGGTTCTGGGTGCTGGCGCTGGGGCTGGGCGTCTTCTTCGGGCCGGCCCAGGCGGCCGGGCGGTCGCTGATGGCGCGCCTGGCGCCGCCCGGCATGGCCGGCGAGATGTTCGGGCTCTACAGCCTGACCGGGCGCTTCGTCGGCTTCCTCGGGCCGCTGGCCTACGGGCTCGCCACCGAGGCCTTCGACAGCCAGCGCGCGGGCATGGCCTGCGTTGTGGGCTTTTTCGTGATCGGTTTTGGGCTTATGCTGACGGTGAGAGAGCCCGCCGGAACGCGGTGACCCGCCGCGGCCCGACATCGCCGGCCGCTTCGAGCGGCTGAGGCTGCGACCTTCCTTTTGCCGCGACCGCGCCAGGGTCCCGGTCCGGGAGTGGAACGGACATGCTGCACATCAAGGACATCGAGGCTTTCGCCCACATAAACGAAGCGCTGGCCCGCGGCCCCGCCGCGGCGCGCACGGGTGCCGGCGAGGACGACAGCCGGCCGGCGGCGCACCCGGCGCTGCTGCTGGCGATGGTGGCGACCGGCCGCATCACCCCCGCCGGAGCCGAGGCGACGGCGGAGGAGGAGGGAAAGGCGCCCCCCGCCGGCACGGACCGCGGCCCGGCGGGCATCGCCGGGATGATGGCCCGCCTGCTCGCGCCGCCCCGGCGCTGACACCGGCGCTGACACCGGCGCCGGCGGGGACGGGGGCGTTGCCGCCCCCTGGGCCGGACCAGCCCGGACTCAGTGCCGGAAGTGGCGCATGCCGGTGAAGACCATGGCCAGCCCCTGCTCGTCGGCGGCGGCGATGACCTCGTTGTCGCGGATCGAGCCGCCCGGCTGGATCACCGCGGTCACCCCCGCCTCGGCGGCGGCCAGCAGGCCGTCGGCGAAGGGGAAGAAGGCGTCCGAGGCGACCACCGAGCCGCGGGTCAGCGGCTCCGCCAGGCCGGCGGCCTTGGCGGCCTCGGCCGACTTGATGGCGGCGATGCGCGCGCTGTCCACCCGGCTCATCTGGCCGGCGCCGATCCCGACGGTGGCGCCGTTCCGGGCGTAGACGATGGCGTTGGACTTGACGTGCTTGGCGACGCGGAAGGCGAACAGCAGGTCGGCCATCTCGCGCTCGCTGGGGGCGCGCTTGGTCACGACCTTCAGCGCCGCCGGGTCGACACGGCCGGAATCGCGGTTTTGCAGGAGGAAGCCGCCCGACAGGTGCTTGACCACCATGCCGGGCGCCGCCGGGTCGGGGACCTCCTTGGTCAGCAGGACGCGCAGGTTCTTCTTGCCGGCGAGCAGGGTGCGGGCGGCGTCATCGGCGTCCGGCGCGATCACCACCTCGGCGAACAGCTTGGCGATCTCCTCCGCGGTGGCGGCGTCGAGCGGGCGGTTGACGGCGATGATGCCGCCGAACGCGCTGACCGGGTCGCACAGCAGGGCCGCCCTGTAGGCGTCCAGGAGGTTGTCGCCCTCCGCCACGCCGCAGGGGTTGGCGTGCTTGATGATGGCGACGGCCGGGCGGGCGAACTCGGCGACCAGCTCGAAGGCGGCGTCGGTGTCGTTCAGGTTGTTGTAGGACAGCTCCTTGCCCTGGAGCTGGATGGCGGTGGCGACGCCCGGGCGCTGGTCGCCGGTGACGTAGAAGGCCGCCTTCTGGTGGGGGTTCTCGCCATAGCGCAGGGTCTGGCTGAGCCGGCCCGACAGGGTGGCGCGCGGCGGGAAGTCCTCGCCCTGCCGGCCGGCCATCCAGGCGGCGATGGCGGCGTCGTAGGCGGCGGTGCGGGCGTAGGCGCGCTGGGCGAGCCGGCGGCGCAGGGCGAGCGTGGTGGCGCCGCCGGTGCGGGCCAGCTCGTCGAGCACCGCCTCGTAATCCTCCGGATCGGTGACCACGGTGACGAAGTCGTGGTTCTTGGCGGCGGCGCGGATCATCGCCGGCCCGCCGATGTCGATGTTCTCCACGCAGTCGTCGTCGCCGGCCCCCTTCGCGACCGTCGCCTCGAACGGGTAGAGGTTGACCACCACCAGATCGATGGCCGGGATGTCGTGGGCCGCCATGGCCTCGGCGTGGATGTCGCGGCGGGCCAGGATGCCGCCGTGCACCCGCGGGTGCAGCGTCTTGACCCGGCCGTCCATGATCTCCGGGAAGCCGGTGTGGTCGGACACCTCCTTCACCGGGACGCCGGCCTCGGCCAGCCGCTGCGCCGAGCCGCCGGTCGACAGGATCTCGACCCCTCTGGCCGCCAGCGCCTGGCCGAGCGCCACGAGGCCCGTCTTGTCGGACACGGAAATCAAGGCGCGGGTGATGCGCACCTGGTCGGGGGCGGGCGGGTGGGCGGTCGTCTGCGGGCTCATGGGGGGCATCCTGGTCTGTCTGGGGCCGCAACCGGGCGGCCACCGCGGGATGCGCGCGATTTACGCCCCCTTGCGCTCGCGGCGCAAGGCCCATTTGACGGTGATTCCCCCCGGCCCGACCTGCCCGGCGACGGCGATCTGGGTGCTGCGCCGGGGCTCGTCGCCGCTGCCCAGATAGACGCTCTCGGCCAGCTCCAGCGCGCCGCCCGACACCCGCAGGCGCCAGCCGGCCCCGCTCGGCAGGCGCAGCAGAGCCTGCGCGCCGTCCTGGGCCAGCGACGGCTCCACCGACGGGTGCAGGTGGAAGCGCAGGGTGAAGGGCTGCGGCTGCGGGGTGGCGCCGATGACCGGCTCCAGCGTGTCCTCGCCGCGCAGATCCTCGCCGTTGTCGGCCAGGTAGACGCGCCGCCGGTGCAGGTAGCTGAAGGTCCGCCCGTAGCCGTTGTGGGTGGCGACCACCAGCACGGCGCCGTCGGACTCCTGCCGCTCGCAGCCCACATGGGCCGGGCGGCGGCCGAGCCCGCCCTCCTCGAACACCTCCGAGGAGTTGGTGTCGGCCATGACGACGGTGGAATGGGCGGCGGTGCCGGCCAGCGCGGCGCGCCACGGGCCGGCCTTCAGCGGGTGGCTGCCGCAGTTGACGATCAGCCGCTCCTTGCCGACCGACACCTCCAGCGACAGCGTGCCGGCGTGGGCATCGGCGTCGAGCCCGGCCGGCGGCGGCAGGCCGGTGTCCATCAGCACCATGGTGCGGCCGGCGATCAGCCGCTCGAAACCGGTGTGCGGCGCGCTCTTGAGCGGCCGGCCGCGGGCGTCGGCCTGGGCCAGCACGCTGTCGACCAGCGCCGGATCCTCCTCGCGGCTGCCGTTGAACAGGGCCAGCCCGCCGTCGCCGTGCCGGAAGAAGCGCAGGGCCGGAGTCATGCGGTCGATGGCGTGCTGGAGGGCCTCCGGCACGTCGGCGCGGGCGGCGCGCAGGACGGCGCGCACGTCGATCAGGTCGCGCAGGATGCGCAGCTGCACCGAGGGGCTGCGCTCCACATGGCCGCCGTCGGGCAGGATCTGGCGCGGCAGCTCGCGCTCCACCAGGCGCAGCGCGTCCTGCCCCGCCCGCTCGCCGTCGGGCAGGCAGAAACCGCCGTAGACCAGCCCCTTGACGGCGGTGACCAGCGCCTCGCCCTCCAGGGCGCCGGGAACCACGCGGGTCAGGTGGCGGACCTGCCGGGCCAGGCTGTCGAAGACGCGGGCACGGAAGTCGTCGTCGGCCGAGGCGCAGTAGAAGTCGTGCAGGCCGATCCAGTTGGCGACGCGGGCGCCCAGCACCTCGGGCGCCCAGGTCTGCGCGTTCCAGCCGCCGTTGTGGTCGAGCCAGGACAGGACCAGCGCGCGGGCGCGCCGCCGCGCCGCGTCGCCGCCGACCGCGCGCAGGTCGCGCATCCAGGCGAAGCTGTGCAGCGCGTC
>JAEZHQ010000506.1 GCA_023416455.1 Pseudomonadota bacterium
CCCTCCTGGGGCTTTTCCTTCGCGGTGTCGGGGATGATGATCCCGCCCTTGGTCTTGGTGTCGGACTCCAGACGCTTGACGACGACGCGGTCGTGCAGCGGACGGAACTTCATGGGGATGCCTCCTCGAAAGGCTCATTAATGGAATGAAGCGCCCGGGATCGGGTGTTAGCACTCTGCCCCGGTGAGTGCCAGACAGCTAATGGAGGTCGCCGCGCGATTCAAGAGGGTCGTTGGAGCATTCACGCCAAATGTTGGCAGCAGTCGGCGCGATTTGCTGCTAAACCATTGAAATGGAACAATATTTTCTGTTGAGCGTTGGTTCGGGAACGGGCACATTCTCAAGGCGGGGCGCACCGGCGCCCGCAAGCAAGCGCCACCGGATCCACCAGGACGGAGACAGCCATGGCGAGTTTGGGCCTTCAGCTGCGCGACTACCGCCTGACCACGGCGGAGATCCTCTACCACATGCCGGATCATCCCACGCTCCTCCAGAGCTACCTGTGGCAGGATCTGGATCTGGCTCCGGACTACCCGGTTCTGCGCCGGTTCCTCGACTACTGGCAGGCCAACCTGGACGGCAAGCTCCATTCGGTGACGCTCGCCACCAACCGGCTCATCACCCCCGGCGCCACCCGCATGGTGGCGGCGGAGTTCCGCTGGCACTGAAATCTCCTTAGCCGCGCCGCACCCCGGCCACCCGCAGGCAGCGGTCGATCCATTGGGCGGTCAGCTTCTCCTGCACGGCGTTCTGGCGCAGGCGCTGGCCGAGGCCGTCGAAGTCGACGCGGTCGAGATCCTGGTCCTGGTTGAAGCAGGAGAAGACAATGCTCTCCTCGCCGGTGACCGGGTCGCGGTGGCGTTGCAGGCACTGGGCGCAGATCTCCTTCATCATGCACTGCATGGGGGAGTTGATCGACCCGATGGCGCGGTGCCCCGGCTTCAGGTAGGGCTTCAGCGGGCCGTGCCGCGCCGCGCCGACGGCGGCCATCATGCGGTCGGACCCGATGGCGAGGATGCGGTCGACCGCGGCCAGCGGGATGTCCACCGGTCCCAGCGCGCCCGAGCCGTAGGCGTGGAGCGCATCGACGATGGTGCCGACCACGCTGCGGTCGCCGGGCCGCGTGGGGGTGAAGCCCGGCGCCTCGTCGCAGCACCACACCACCCGGTCGGCCGCCGCCTCGATCTGGTCGGTCTTGTAGCGGTCCTGCAACCGCTTGTAGCCGGCGAAATAGACGACCGTGCAGCCGCGCGCCCGGCAGGCCTGGCCGATGGAGAACAGCACCGCGTTGCCCAGCCCGCCGCCGACCAGGCAGACCGTCTCGCCCTCCGGGATCTCGGTGGGCGTGCCGGTCGGGCCCATGACGACCACCGGGTCGCCCGGCTTGAGCAGGGCGCACACGTCCGACGAGCCGCCCATCTCCAGGACGATCATCGACAAAAGCCCGCGCGCGCGGTCGACCCAGGCGCCGGTCAGGGCCAGCCCCTCCATGGCGAGCGTGGTGCCCGCCGCGCGGGGGGCCAGCGCCTCGAAGTTCTGGAGGCGGTAGAACTGCCCGGGCTGGAAGCGGCGCGCCGCCGCCGGGGCGCGGACCACCACCTCCACGATGGTGGGGGTGAGGCGGGCGACCGAATGGACCGCCGGGCGCAGCTCGGCGTCGAGGCGCCGGACGAGGCGCTGCGGATCGGCGGCGGCGGGCGGGCGGCGGGCCAGCACGCGGCTGACCACCGGATAGCCCTGCTTGGCCCCGGCCATGGCCTTGACCACGTTCCCGGCGAAGGACGGGTGCAGGTCGCCGAAGAAGCTGAGGAAGCGGCCGTCCGGCGCCCGCGCCATGAGGACCCGCGCCTGCGACGGCTTGCAGCCGCGCTCCGGGGTCACCGGCGCGCCGTCCTCGTCCACCGCCTGGAAATGACGGCCGTCGAGCGCCACCCAGTCCGGCTCCTCGCGGGCCAGCACCGTGTTGGGCTGGGTTCCGGCGGCGACCAGGATGGTCCGGGCGGGCAGGCGGAGGTCGACGGCGGCCGGGGCCACCACGCCGTCGGGGCCGACCGGACTCACCGCGAGGTGAAGGGCCTGCGCCGCCCCCGACTCGTCAATCTCCACCCCGCGCGGGGCGGCGCATTCCAGGAAGCGGATGCCTTCGGCCAGGCCGTGCGCCACCTCCTCGTGGTTCAGGGTGTAGCTGGGGCTGTCGATCAGGCGGCGGCGGTAGGCGATGGTCGAGCCGCCCCAGGACTGGAGGAGGGGAAGCAGCCGCGGCGCCCGGCCTTCCGCCGCCGCCGCGGCGCGCTCGGCGCGGATGGCACGGGCGTGGGCCAGCTGCTCGTCGGCGACCGCCGCCTCCTCGGCGGTCCAGCGGGCACGGACGGCCTCCTCCCCCGCCTCGGCGGCCAGGACCTCGTAGCGGGCCAGGAACTTCTCGACCTGGACCGGGTAGTAGGCCAGCGCCTCGGTCGCCGTGTCGATGGCGGTCAGGCCGCCGCCGACCACGACGACGGGCAGCCGGAGCTGGAGGTTGGCGATGCTGTCCGCCCGCGCCGCCCCGGTGAGCTGGAGCGCCATCAGGAAGTCCGACGCCTGGCGCACGCCGCGGGCCAGGCCGTTCCGCATGGGGACGATGGTCGGCCGCCCCGCGCCCATGCACAGGGCCACATGGTCGAAGCCCAGCTCCAGCGCGTCGTCGATGGTCAGCGTGCCGCCGAAGCGCACGCCGCCGATGATCGACATGCGCGACCGCCGCTCCAGCAGGAGCCGGAGGATCTTCAGGAAGTTCTTGTTCCAGCGCACCGTTATGCCGTACTCGGCGACCCCGCCGAAGCCGGCCAGGACGCGCTCGTCGAGCCGGTCGTAGAGGTCGTGCACGTCGCGGATCGGGCGGAAGGGCACCCGCTTGCCGCTGGGCAGCACCCCGGACAGGTCGGCCGGCAGCGGCTCGATCTTCAGCCCGTCGACCCCGACCACCCGGTGGCCATCGTTCATCAGGTGGTGGGCCAGCGTGAAGCCGGCCGGCCCCAGCCCCACCACCAGCACCGTGCGGCCGCTGTCCGGCCGCATCAGCGGGCGGCGCAGGTCGAGCGGGTTCCAGCGGGTCAGCAGGCCGTAGATCTCGAACCCCCAGGGCAGCTCCAGCACGTCCTTCAGCGTGCGCGTCTCGGCCTGCGGGATGTCCACCGGCTGCTGGCGCTGGTAGATGCAGGACTTCATGCAGTCGTTGCAGATGCGGTGCCCGGTGCCGGCGCACAGCGGGTTGTCCACCGCCACCATGGCCAGCGCGCCGACCGGAAGGCCCTGGGCCTTCAGGCTGTGCATCTCGGAGATCCGCTCCTCCAGGGGGCAGCCGGCCAGCGCGACGCCGAAGGGGCTGGCCTGGAAGGCGCCCGTCTTGCGGTCGCGCAGGCCGCCGGAGCAGCTGTCCTTGCCCTGGTTGTGGCACCAGATGCAGTAGTTGGCCTCGTCCAGCGCCCCTTCCAGGCCGGTGCCGGGGTCGGTCAGGTGGAAGCCCTGGCGCTCGGGCCGGGCCGGCTCCTCCGGCCGGCGCAGCAGGGTGGCGCCGTGCCGCTCCTCCGTGGCCAGCGGGACGAGGCGTTCGGGATCGGTCTTGCGCGGCAGCTGGAACAGCACGCCGCCGCCGTGGCGCCGCCGCCCCGCCTCGGTGAACAGGGCCCAGGCGGCGTAGCGGGCGGCGGTGTCGAGCTGGGCGGCGTGCGCCTCCTCCGCGTCCAGCCAGGCCAGAACCTGGCGCGCGAAGCCAAGCTCGCTCAGCGGCGCCCCCAGCCAGTCCTCCAGCCGGGCCGTCAGCTCGGCCCCGTCCAGCGCCGCCGCCGCCCCGGGCGCCACCGCGCGGGCCGCCCGGCGCTGCACGAACAGCCGCTTGGCGGCGTAGAGGGGGGCCAGCTCGGCATGGCGGGCGCGCAGGGCGTCGAGGGCGGGGCGGATCCCGAACAGTTCGGCGACGAAGTCCTCCAGCGGGGCGCCGAGGGCCACCAGCAGATCGCTCTCGGCCCGGCGGTCGAGCGCGCCGGGCGCGGCGCGGGCGGCCAGCAGGCGCTCGGCCAACCCTTGATCCGAGTGCGCGAGTCGGGCAAGAAAGGCACGGTCGAGACGCGCCAGCCCATCGTGGTCGTAGAGGTCCGCAAAGGCGAGACCGAAGCCGAGAGAGAGATCCGCCATCGCCGCCCCGTGCCCAAGCCGTTGCCCCGCCGGACAGTCATACCATCCCCCCCGGCCCCGTTCACCCGAAACCCGAGCGTCCCGCTGGGTGTCGGCCCGTGTCCGTTTGACGCGGGCGGCGGACGCCACCACATGATCGGGCGCACAGCTTGGCCTTGGCCCCTCCATCCGTCCGGGATACCCCGCCAGTGAGCATCAGCACCGCCGCCGCGCCTACCACCGCCCACCATTCCATCACCCGCTACGACACCGCCGCGACCCGCCCCATCGCCCGCTGGCTGCTGCTCTGCTGCGCCATGGTGCTGGCCATGGCGGTGATCGGGGCGATCACGCGGCTGACCGAGTCGGGGCTGTCCATGGTCGAGTGGAGGCCGCTGATCGGCATCCTGCCCCCGCTGTCCGAGGCCGAATGGCAGCGCGTCTTCGGCCTCTACAAGGCGACGCCGGAATACCGGGTCTTCAACGCCTGGATGGAGCTGGAGGACTTCAAGCGGATCTTCTGGTGGGAGTGGTTCCACCGGCTGTGGGGCCAGCTGATCGGCTTCGTGTTCCTGATCCCCTTCCTGCGCTTCTGGGTGCAGGGGCGCATCCCGGGCGACCTCTGGCCGAAGCTGGCCGGGCTGTTCCTGCTGGGCGGCCTGCAAGGCGTCGTCGGCTGGTACATGGTCAGGAGCGGGCTGGTCGACCGGCCGGAGGTCAGCCACTACCGGCTGGCCCTGCACCTGGGCATGGCGATCGTGATCTACGGGCTGCTTCTGCGCACCGCGCTTGGCCTGCTCGACCCGCTGCCGCTGGCCGGCTGGCGGCCCGAGGCCGGCCGCCTGCGCCGCCACGCGCGCTGGGCGATGGGGCTGGTCGCCGCCACCATCGTCTGGGGGGCCTTCGTCGCCGGCACCGACGCCGGGCTGGCCTACAACAGCTTCCCGCTGATGAACGGCCACCTGATCCCGCCCGAGGTCGCCAACCTCACCCCCTGGTGGCTCAACCCGCTGGAGAACACCGCGGCCATCCAGCTCATCCACCGCGGGCTGGCGATCGCCACCGGGCTGGCGGTGCTGGCGCTGTGGCTGCGGGTGCGGGCGGCGCGGCTGCCGGGGCGGGCCGGCGACGCCGCCCGGCTCGCCGCCCTTCTGACCCTGGTGCAGATCGGGCTGGGCATCGCCACGCTGCTGAGCGTGGTGTGGATCCCGGTCGCCGCCGCCCACCAGGCCGGCGCCATCCTGGTGGTGTCGGCGCTGGTCTGGCTGCTGCACGCCCTGCGGCCGGTCGGCGCGCCGGCCGCCTGACAGCCCGTTTCGACAGTCACGCTGACGGGGTGATGGCCCAAGGCATCGGCCGTTGGTCGGAAAACCCACGGGAGGCCGCCGATATGGACACCCGAGGACCGCCGGCCGCTTGACGATCACGGCGCCGGCCAAGCGCTGAGCGGCGACCAGCGCCGCCTGGTCGGGCCGCTGCTCCCACCGGCGAAGCCCAGCGGTCGTCCTCGCCTGCTTCCTGCTCGGGCTGACGCTGATCATTGTCCGGCGTATCGCTGGTGGCGGCTTCATCCTCCTTCCGCGCCGCCGGGTGGTCGAACGATCCTTCGGAAGGTTCGGAAGGCGGCGACGCTCGTCCAAGGATTACGAGGAACGCACCGACGTCGCCAAGGCCATGGTTGCCGTCGCCGCTGTCAGGATCATGCTGCTTTCGGTCAAAACTAACTCAAAACGCTTGCGACACCCCCGCTCGCCGTTCCTAAAACGAAATCGCTTCGGACGATTGCTGAGACAGAAGCATCAGCATGATCTAACCTCCTGAAATCAAGAAGATCTGGTATATTTATCCAGCCTGTCCGGATCGATGGACCGGTCTGGTTTGCAATCTTCTATATGATCCAGTTTCTCACGCTCCATCCGTTCACGTTCTCTTTCATTCTTTTCGCGAATAGCCTTCATCATATCACTTATAGAGCTAGCGGCAGCAGTACATGCAAGGAACGCCTTCCCAGCACTCTTGCCGCGATCAGCCGCCATCTTTGCAATCTCCCAGGCACACTTGGTCGTGCTTGCGGTCACTTTTCCAACATCGACCACGGCATCCCCGGCCTCCTTCCAGTCTCGGCCCTCCTGATCTGCTTTGTCACACTCTGCGCTGAGCAAGGCTACTTCGTTTACAAACTGGTTTGCCCCCGCCTCATCCATCGGGAACTTCACCGACGCAATACCGACATTGAACACAATGCTCAAAGAGGGAGGTCGGCCATCGATTCCGACCATGAATGTCGGGGTTCCGGCTCCTTGGTAGGCCATCAGAATCTTATAGAGTGCTTTACTAGGAAGTTGCCGCCAAGGCGTCTCGCGCCCAATTACGTAATGAGGCACTTCAGCAATTTCCCTATGGAGCTTGTCTATATCACCTAACACAATATTCCACTCGAACAACTCGTCTTCATTGAACTCACCATCGCCAACGTTATGGACTATGTTTGACAACTGTGAAAATCTGGAGACATCAAGAGCCAGCTCATGTTCAGTATAAATTCTGAGAATTACGATAGAGCTGCTGTCGCCAAGCTTCGCAACCAAACGATATTTAGCGGGCATAGCGCGTCCTCCTCGGTACTTTTTTGCACTTTATGGTAGTTTTCGCCATTCCGTCAATGAACTATACGGCATATTTTTCAGTACGAATTGATGATTTAACTACTATCCCGTAAGGCTACTGCCAGCATCAATCTGGTATGCCGAAATCTCCATAGATTGCAGCATACAATAGTATGCGATCGGCTGCCGCATACTATTGTATGCTGCCGCAGAACGCATATGACCATTTGCGCTTTGCGCATTTTTGTGTTTATTGTTTGATATTGACAACCGGCATGCCATTTGAGCTGGGTGAATTTCTATGAAATTTTCCACGGGCAGCTTGCTTCATGCGTGTTTCGCGCTGGCCCTCGGGGTCGCGACCTCGGGCTGCGAGACCATCAAGGTCCTCCAAGTTCCCGAAGTCGAAGGTGCGCCTGGTGGCGATGTTGTCGTGTCTCTGTTAGGGCGGCGCCCCGCCCCAGGTCTTTCCGATGCGCAAAAGCATGCCGCTTTTGATGAAATCAGTAAACTGCCACCAGCGGTGCGGGAGATATGCTTTCGCACCAAGGACACCAACGGAATAAGAACATTTGACGTTGGCGCTACAAGCATTCCTCTTATCATGGCAGGGGTAACCCTTGCTTACAATTCCGTGACGGAGAAATTCAAAGAAGCCGCAAAGGCTAAGATCTCCCGCTATCAAAAGCCGTATCACGGACAGATCAATGTGCCCGCGCTCATAACGGTCGGCGCGGGAAACGCCGCCATGTTGCAATGCGTACAGTTGGTCAGGACGATCCAGGTAAAGGATGCTCTGCCACATCCCGCCTCCCATATTGTGCTGGCCTTCGAAAGCGTTGGCACCTCAGCATTTGCAGTGAAGCCGGTTTATGTGCGCCTCGACAAGTTTGCAGCATCGACCATACCGGAAGAAACCGGCAACCAAGTGGATCTCGCGATCAGTCTCGGCATCATTACGTTGGCATCGGATGGTGGAGACCCGGGCTTGCACCGGTATGAGCAGAACATCGCGATGACTGGGGTACTACAGGGTAAGGAGCATGACATTTCGCGCGTACCGCCTACAGCGATTATCCCGCGCGTCGACGATCGGCCGGCCACAATAGTCGTGTCAGTTACTGAAACCGGTAAGGGCTTTGAGATGTTTGAGGGCTTCGAGAAGGCCTTCGACACCAACTCGCAGATCATCGGGACCGCGCTCGGCAAGGCCATTGAGACACGGCTGACTGCGATTTCCAACAACAAGCCGTGAGAAGGTAATGGTCGTCGGGTTCTTCGGCGGCCTGTTCACCCGCCCGCGTGACCCCAACGATCCGTTCGAGGCCATCACGGCGCGTTACCATGCCGCGACGCTGCCGTTCTTTGCCCAGTCTTGGTTCGCGTACGGTGGCGCTGCTTTGCTCATTGCCCTGACGCTCTGATGCAGGCGGTGCAAGGCCTAATGAGTGGCAGGCGCGGATGTCAATCGGCTTCGAAAAGCCAGGCACCATCGGCTTCGAATTTCCAGCCGTGCTTCCGGTTGTAGAACCCCGTTGTCCAGGGAGTCCATGGGAGGGCTCCGCGCGCGCGGGAGGGCCCTTTGGCCCCCCTGGGCAATGAACGGGCAGAGGAAGGGCGTGGGTCAGGAGCGGTTCTTGAAGCGCCAGCTCTCGTTGCCGGTTTCCAGGATGTCACAGTGATGCGTCAGCCGGTCGAGCGGGGCCGTCGTCATCTTGGCATCGCCGCCGAATACCGACGGCCACTCGGCGAAGCTCAAGTTCATGGTGCTCAACACCGAGGTCCGGGAGTACAGCTTGCTGACAGCCCGTTTCAAAAGTCAGGTGAAGGCAGGCGCCTGCGGTTTGGGTGAACCAGGCGGTGCAGCATGATCCTGTTGGCGGTGACGGTGACCATGGACTCGGCGACGTCGGTGCGTTCCTCGTAATCCTTGGACAAGCGTCGCCATCGTCCGAGCCATCCGAAGGATTGCGGCAGTGGGTTTCCCGGCAAACAGCTACCGCCTCAGACCCTCACTCAATCAACGCAACGTTCAAAACAGGCTGTGAGGCCGGCGGCGTCCGATGGAGGCCGTCGGACGCCAGAGCCCGCGGAGGCGGGCCGCCCGGCCCATGAGGACCCGGACCCTTCCGACCACAGGTCGGAAGGGTCCGGAAATGGCATCAGTCGTGCGTGCGGATGAAGGCGCGGACCGCCGGCATGATGTCCTGGCGCCAGCGCCGGCCGTTGAAGATGCCGTAATGGCCGACGCCCTTCTGGTA
>JAEZHQ010000541.1 GCA_023416455.1 Pseudomonadota bacterium
GGCCGCACCGGCGGCCGGGCCGGCGAGCTGGGCCATCGCGCCGGCCGCGCCGGCGGCGAGCGCCGGGGCCGCCGCCGGGGCCGGCTCGGGCTCCGGGAACAGGCGGCGGATCAGCGGGCGCAGCCCGAGCAGGATCAGCAGCACCGACAGGACCAGCAGGATCACCCACTGGACCAGGGTCATGATGTTGTTGCCGAGGGTGGCGATGATCTCGTCCACCGGGTCGCGGGGGGCCAGCTCGGCCGCCACGTCGACGAATTCCAGGTTGTCCACGGTGACGCGGTCGCCGCGCGCCCCGTCGAAGCCCATGGCCGAGCGCACCAGCTCGGTGATGCGCTGAAGCTCCTCGGCCGACCGCGGCTCGTAGCTCCGCGACCCGTCGGGGGCGGTGCTCCAGGTGCCGTTGACCAGGACGGCGACGCTCAGGCGCCGGATGTCGCCCGGCTCCACCACCGTCTCGCGGGCGACGCTGGAGATCTCGTAATTGACGGTCTCCTCCTGGCGCCGGGAGTCGTTGCTCGACCGGTTGCCCTGGCCCTGGGCCTGCACCTCGCGCTGGGGCAGGTTCTGCTCGGCGGTGACCGGCGGCTCGCCGGCGCTGTCGACGCTGCGCTCCTGCTCCTCCACGGTCTGGGTCGAGCGCACCACCTGGCTGTTCGGGTCGAAGCTGGTGCTGCGCACGACCTCCCGCTTGGTCTCGACGTCGGCCGCCACCTGCACGCGGATGTTGCCGCGGCCGAGCCGCGCCGACAGCATCTGCTCCACCGCGCGGGCGATCCGCGTCTCGGTGGCCGCGCGCAGCCCGTCCGCCCGCGCCACCGCCACGCCGTCGCCGTCCTCCTCGCTGAGCAGCAGCTCGCCGCTGGCGTCCAGCACGGTGACCGCGGCCGGCCTCAGGTTGGGCACCGCCGCCGAGACGAGGTGGCGGACGGCCAGGGCCTGGCGGCGCTCCAGCGCCGCCCGCCCGCGCATGCGCACCACCACCGAGGCGGTGGGCTTGGGCGCGCTGCGCGAAAACTCCTCGCGGTCGGGCAGGACGATGTGGACGCGCGCCGCCTCGACCCCGGCCAGCGTCTCGACGGTGCGGCCAAGCTCGCCCTCCATGGCGCGCAGCCGGTTCATGCGCTGCATGAAGCTGGTGATGCCGAGCGGCTTGTCGGCGTCGAACAGCTCGTAGCCGATGCCGCCGCGCGAGGGCAGCCCCTTTTCCGCCAGCATCATGCGCAGGCGGGGGGCGTCGGCGAACGGCACCTGCACCGAGGTGCCCTCGTAGCCGGCCGTCACCGGCACGCCCATCTCCTCGATCGCCTTGACGATGCGGCCGGCTTCCGCCGGGTCCAGGCCGCTGTAGAGCGTGGTCATGTGCGGCCGTGACAGCAGGACGGCCATGACCGCGACGGCCAGGACGATGCCGACCCCGGTGCCGGTCAGCACCAGAAGGCGCCCGCGCCCGAGCGAGCGCAAATTGTCGATCAGACTGCTCACGCGACCCGCACCTTTAAAGTTTCCGAAAAGCGGCACCCATAATCTGCGCCCTGCACGCCGGCTCAACCTACCGGCATAGCTTTTAAGCGGAGTAAAAGAGCAGGACACCCGGTGACGGCGGATCGGAAACGCTTGGGTCGCGCCGAAGATTTCTCAAATTTTCGAGAATGGCTGACGACATTCCAAGATGAATACAGACACGGGGAACGCGCAGGCGGTGCGGGCGCTGGTGAACGGGCGGCGCGGCTGGCTCATCGTCCTGCCCCTGGCGCGCCTCGCCCTGGGGTTCGCCGCGGCGGGCCTGGTGGTGGCGGCCGGGCTCGGCGGCTACTGGATGGCGGCGGGGCGCGACGGGCTGGAGCGGCTGCTCGCCGACCCGCCGGCCGGGGAGGCGCCGCAAGCCACGCTGGACCTGCCGGAGATGATCGTCAACCTGCGCGCCGAGATGGCGTCGCGCTTCCTGAAGATCGGCATCACGCTGGTTCTGGCGCCGCAGGACCGCGCGCGCGTCGACCGGGCGATTCCGCATCTGACCGACGCCCTCCAGGACTTCCTGCGCAACCTCGACCAGAAGGATCTGGAGGGCTCCGCCGGGCTCCACCGGCTGCGCGTGGAGATGCGCCGCCGCTTCAACCAGGTGCTCGGGCAGGACATCGTCGCCGACGTCCTGCTGCGCAGCCTTCTCACGCAATGAGCGACCGCTTCGAACCGCAGAGGCACGGATGAGCAATCCCTCCGAGACCGCCCCCGGGACCGCCACCGATACCGGCGCCGAATCCGGTGCCGAATCCGGCGCCGAGCCGGAATGGCCCGCCATGGCCGATACGGCCGGCACGGCCGGCTTCATGGCCGAGACCAAGGTGCTGAACCAGGAGGAGATCGACCGCCTGCTCAACTTCGACGCGCCGAGCGTCGACGAGGGGCAGCCCAGCGCCATCGAGCGGCTGGTCAGCTCGACGACGGTCAACAAGGACCGTCTGCCGATGCTGGACGTCATCTTCGACCGGATGGTCCGCCTGCTCAGCACCTCGCTGCGGCAGTTCTCCTCGACCAACGTCGAGGTGTCGCTCCAGCGCATGGACTGGCTGCGCTACAACGAGTTCCTGGGAACCATCGAGCTGCCCGCCCTGATCGGCGTGGCGCGGGCCGAGCAGTGGGACAACCAGCTCCTGGTGTCGGTCGACAGCGCGCTCATCTACTGCATGATGGACGTGCTGCTGGGCGGCCGGCGCAGCCGGCCGGGGCGGATCGACGGACGCGCCTACACCTCGATCGAGCGCAAGATGACCGAGCGGCTGATCCGGGTCATCCTCCAGGATCTCAGCCAGTCCTTCGACCCGCTGGCCCAGGTCGATTTCACCTTCGACCGGCTGGAGGTGAACCCGCAGTTCGCCACCATCACCCGCGGGACCAACGCCATCATCCGCGTGCGCGTCGCCATCGAGGTGGAGCGCCGCGTCGGCCACGCCGAGATCGTCATCCCCTACGCGACGCTGGAGCCGGTGCGCGGCAAGCTCGTGCAGATGTTCATGGGCGAGAAGTTCGGCCATGACACGGTGTGGGAAAGCCACCTCAAGAACGAGCTGATGCGCGCCAAGCTGGAGCTGGAGGCCGTCCTGCACGAGACCCGGATGCCCCTGGGCGAGGTCCTCAAATGGCGCAAGGGCACCGCGCTCAAGCTGCGCATCGACCCCGACACGCCGGTCATGCTGCTGAGCAAGACGACCCCCCTGTTCGCCGGCCACATGGGGCAGCGCAACGACAACATCGCCATCAAGATCGACACCGACCTCGACGCCAAGCAGGAGCTGATCGATGGCCTCCTTCCTCATTGACGCCGTCCTGGCGGTCATGCTGGTGGCCGCCACGGTCTTCCTCGTGATCGTCAACAAGCGCCTGAAGCTCCTGCGCTCCAGCCAGGCCGAACTGGGCGCGCTGGTCGCCACCTTCTCGCGGACCATCGACGAGACCGACGCCTCGGTGCGCCGCCTCGTCGCCGCGGCCACCGAGATCTCCGGCACGCTCGCCAACGAACTCGACCGCGCCAAGCAGGTCAAGGAGGAGGCGACCCTCATCCTCGGCTCGTGCGAGCGGGCGACCCGGCGCATCGAGGAATCGGTGCAGCAGGCGCGCGCGCTGGTCCGCCGGCTGGACGAGGGGCCGCGGGTCCCGGCCCGGCCACCGGTGCCGGCCGCGCCGGCCGCGGCGCCCCTCCTGGCGGC
>JAEZHQ010000601.1 GCA_023416455.1 Pseudomonadota bacterium
GTCCTGGCCGTCCGGGGTCGGGTTGCGGAAGGCGGGGCCGACCTCGAACAGGGCGGCGTCGGGGTGGCCGCGGTCAGCGTTGCGGCCGGCGGCCTGGATCAGGTTGGCCAGGACCGACGGGCGCATGACGTCGAGGTCGGCGCTGATCGGGTTGACCAGCGTCAGGGCCGGCTCGGCGCCGCCGAACAGGGCCGCCACCGGGGCGGCCAGGAAGGACCAGGTCACCGCCTCCGACAGGCCGCGGGCGGCCAGCGTGCGGCGGGCGAGCCCGACGCGGCGCTGGCGGGGGGTGAGCGCCGGGCGGGTCAGCACGCTGTCGCGCGGCAGCGGCGTCGCCGGGATGGCGTCGAAGCCGTGGACGCGCAGCACCTCCTCCACGAGGTCGGCTTCGCCGTGGATGTCGGCGCGCCAGGACGGCGGAACGACCCGCAGCGTGCCGTCGCCGCCCTCCTCCACCGCGCAGCCGAGGTCGGTGAGGATGCGGACCTGCTCGGCCGCCGGCAGCGCGACCCCGCCGAGCGCCTCCGCCCGGCCGGGACGCAGCGTCAGGGTGCGGCGCCACTCCGGCTCGCGGCCGGCCACCACCAGCTCCGACGCCTCGCCGCCGCACAGCTCCAGGATCAGGCGGGTGGCCCGCTCCATCCCCTGCACCACGGCGGCCGGATCGACGCCGCGCTCGAAGCGGTAGCGCGCGTCGCTGTCGATGCCGAGGCGGCGGCCGGTCTGGGCGGTGCGCACCGGGTCGAACAGCGCGGCCTCGACGAAGACGTTGACGGTCGCCTCGGTGCAGCCGGTGTCCTCGCCGCCGACGATGCCGGCCAGCGATTCCGCGCGCTCGTGGTCGGCGACCACGGTCATCTCGCCGTCCAGCGCGTATTCCTTGCCGTTCAGCGCCTTCAGCGTCTCGCCCGGGCGGGCCATGCGCACGACGATGCCGCCCTTGACCTTGTCGGCGTCGAAGACGTGCAGCGGGCGCGCCGCGTCGAAGGTCAGGTAGTTGGTGATGTCCACCAGCGCCGAGATCGGGCGCAGGCCGATGGCCTGGAGCTTGTCGCGCAGCCACTTGGGCGACGGCCCGTTGGTCACCCCGCGGATGGTGCGGCCGACGAACAGCGGGCAGGCGTCGGGCCGCTCGATGGCGACGCCGAGCGGGCTGGGGAAGGCGCCGGCCACCGGCCCGGCGTTCAGCGGGCCGTCGGTCAGCGGCTTCAGCCGGCCGAGACCGGCCGCCGCAAGGTCGCGGGCGATGCCGCGCACGCCGGCGCAATCGGCGCGGTCGGGGGTCAGGCTGATGTCGATCACCGGGTCGCCGAGGCCGGCGTAGGCGGCGAAGGAGGCGCCGACCGGGGCATCCTCCGGCAGCTCGATGATGCCGTTGTGCTCGTCGGACAGCTTCAGCTCGCGCTCCGAGCACATCATGCCGTTGGACTCGACGCCGCGGATGACGCCCTTCTTCAGCGTCATGTCGGAACCGGGGATCCAGGTCCCCTCCGCGGCGAAGACGCCCTTCAGGCCGGCGCGCGCGTTGGGCGCGCCGCACACCACCTGGAGCCGTTCGGCGCCGGTGTCGACCACCAGGACGCGCAGCTTGTCGGCGTCCGGGTGCTTCTCGGCGGAGACCACCTGGGCGATGCGGAAGGGCGCCAGCTCGCGGGAGCGGTCCTCCACCCCTTCGACCTCCAGGCCGAGGCTGGTGAGCGTCTCGACGATGCGGTCGAGGGTGGCGTCGGTGTCCAGATGGTCCTTCAGCCAGGACAGCGTGAACTTCATGGGTCCGGCTCCTTCTAGCGCGTCAGGCCCTGGGCCATGCTGGGAACGTCGAGGGGCACGAAGCCGTAATGCTTCAGCCAGCGCAGGTCGGCTTCGAAGAAGGTGCGCAGGTCGGGGATGCCGTATTTCAGCATGGCCACCCGCTCCACCCCCATGCCGAAGGCGAAGCCCTGGTAGCGCGCGCTGTCGATGCCGCAGGCCTCCAGCACGTTGGGGTGGACCATGCCGCAGCCCAGGATCTCCAGCCAGTCGCCGTAATTGCCGAGCTTCAGCTCCCCCCCCCGGCGCGAGCAGCCGATGTCCACCTCGGCCGACGGCTCGGTGAAGGGGAAGAAGCTGGGGCGGAAGCGCAGCGGCAGGTCGTCCACGTCGAAGAAGGCCCGGCAGAACTCCACCAGGCAGCCTTTCAGGTGGCCCATGTTGGTGGTCTCGTCGATGACCAGCCCCTCGATCTGGTGGAACATCGGGGTGTGGGTCATGTCGTAGTCGGACCGGTAGGTGCGGCCCGGCGCGATGATGCGGATCGGCGGCTTGCGGTTCAGCATGGTGCGCACCTGCACCGGGCTGGTGTGGGTGCGCAGAAGCATCTTGCGGGCGGCGCCGTCGCCGGCCGGCGCGTCGGGAAGGTAGAAGGTGTCGTGCATGTCGCGGGCGGGGTGGCCCGGCGGGAAGTTGAGCGCGGTGAAATTGTGGAAGTCGTCCTCGATGTCCGGCCCCTCCGCCACGCTGAAGCCCATCTCGGCGAAGATGGCGACCATCTCGTCGATGGTCTGGCTGATCGGGTGGATGCGCCCCTCGGTCTCCGGCCGCGCCGGCAGGGTCACGTCGATGCGCTCGGCGGCGAGGCGGGCCTCCAGATGGCTGCGGGCCAGCTCGGCCTTGCGCGCGTCGATGGCGTCCGCGATCTCGTCCTTCAGCATGTTCAGGCGCTGGCCGCGCTCGCGCCGCTCGTCGGGGGACAGCCCGCCCAGCTCCTTCATGAAGCCGGTGATGCGCCCCTTCTTGCCGAACGCGGCCACCCGCGCCTCTTCGAGCGCCGCAAGGTCGGACGCGGCCTTGACCTGCGACAGGAGTTCGTCTTTCAGCGCATCGAGCATGTCGTTTCCCGCTGGTCGTCTGAAAAAGCTGAGCAAAGAAAAAAGGGAGCCGGACCCAGCGGCCCGGCTCCCTTCTTTCGTGTCTGGCGCCTGGTTGAGGCTCCGCGGGGTCGCGGAGACCTTAAGCGGCGGCCTTGGCGGCGAGAGCGGCCTGGGCCTGATCGACCAGGACCTTGAAGGCGTCCGGCTCGCGCGCGGCGAGGTCGGAGAGGACCTTGCGGTCGATCTCGATGCCGGCCAGCTTGATGCCGTTGATGAAGCGCGAATAGGTCAGGCCGTACTGGCGCACGCCGGCGTTGATGCGCTGGATCCACAGGCCGCGGAAATCGCGCTTCTTGTTGCGGCGGTCGCGGTAGGCGTAGCGGAGCGCCTTTTCGACCTTCTCGATCGCGATGCGGAAGTTGGTCGAATTGCGGCCGCGGTAGCCCTTGGCCAGCTTGAGAATCTTGCGGTGACGGGCGTGCGTCGTGACGCCCCGCTTAACACGAGCCATGAGTCAGTTCCCCTTCGATATCAAGCGTTGCGCAGCCAGTTCTTCAGCACGATGCGCTGGTCCGGCTCGGCCAGGGTCATCATGCCGCGCGCGTTGCGCTTCATCTTCGGGCTCTTGTTCTCAAGGCAGTGGCGCTTGAAGGCCGCCTG
>JAEZHQ010000625.1 GCA_023416455.1 Pseudomonadota bacterium
TGGCCAAGCAGAAGCTGAAGGGCTACTACGGCAACATCGGCGAGAAGCAGTTCCGCCGCATCTACGCCGAGGCCGTGCGCCGCAAGGGCGACACCGGCGAGAACCTGATCGGCCTGCTGGAGCGCCGCCTGGACGCGGTGGTCTACCGCATGAAGTTCGCGCCGACCCCGTTCGCCGCGCGCCAGATCATCAACCACGGCCACATCCTGGTCAACGGCCGCCGCCTCAACATCCCGTCGGCCCAGATCAAGGACGGCGACACCATCGAGGTGAAGGCCAAGTCCAAGCAGATGGCGCTGATCCTTGAGGCGTCCGCCTCGGGCGAGCGCGACGTCCCCGACTATCTGGAGGTCGACGGCGGCGCCCTGAAGGGCCGCTTCATCCGCGCCCCGCTGCTCGCCGACGTGCCGTACCCGGTGCAGATGGAACCGAACCTGGTCGTCGAGTTCTACTCGCGCTGACCGTTCGGCCCCATCGGGACGACGATAAGGAAAGGCCGCGCCTCCGGGCGCGGCCTTTCTCGTATGGCGGGTTCGTATGGCGGCGTGGGGGGGAGGACGGCCGGGGACCTTGCGGCCCCCGGCCGCGGGGTGCGGGGGATCGGGGGGCATCCCCCGCGGGGGGAGAGAGAGGGCGCCTCGTACTTTCGGGGCGCCCGGGTGTCGTGCGCTCATTCCGGAACGCACGACACTCCATGCCTTCGTTTTGCGAGCGGATTCACGCTTCGGATCGATTCCGATCTTGCGTGATCCACTCCATCAGGCGTCCACCGTGTCCAGCGCCGGATAGTCGGTGTAGCCGCGGGCGTCGCCGCCGTAATAGGTCGAGCGGTCCGGCGTGGCCAGGGCGGCCCCCTGCCGGAGGCGCTCCGGCAGGTCGGGGTTGGCGATGAACAGCTCGCCGAAGCTGATCGCGTCGGCCGCGCCGCCGGCGATGGCCGCGTCGGCCCGCGCCTTGTCGTAGCCGCCGTTCAGGATGAACGGACCCTTGTGGATCCGCCGCAGCTCGGCCGCCACGTGCGGTGCGCCCGCGGGCGGGGCCATGGAGCTGCCCGGCAGGCCCTCGATCACATGCAGGAAGGCCAGGCCGAACGGATTCAGCGCCTCGGCGACGTGGCTGTAGAGGCCCAGCGGGTCGCTGTCGGCCATGTCGTTGAAGGTACCGGTCGGCGACAGGCGCACGCCGACGCGGCCGGAGCCCACGGCGGTGGCCACCGCCTCGACGATCTCCAGAAGGAAGCGCGCGCGGTTGGCGACGCTGCCGCCGTAGCGGTCGGTGCGCCGGTTGGTGCGGTCGCGCAGGAACTGGTCGATCAGGTAGCCGTTGGCCCCGTGGATCTCCACGCCGTCCAGGCCGGCGTCGAAGACGGCGCGCTTGGCCGCGTCGGCGAAGCCCTTGACCAGGCCGGGGATCTCGTCGGTGTCCAGGGCGCGCGGGGTGGGGAAGGGCTTCATGCCCTCGCCGGTGAACAGCTGGCCCGCCGCGGCGATCGCCGAGGGGGCGACGGGCAGCGCGCCGCCCGGCTGGAAGACCGGGTGGGAGATGCGGCCGACATGCCAGAGCTGCGCCATGATCCGGCCGCCCCGCGCGTGCACCGCCTCGGCAACCCGGCGCCAGCCGAGGGTCTGCGCGTCGGTGTGGATGCCCGGCGTGGCGGGATAGCCCTGTCCGGTGGCGGAGACCTGCGTCGCTTCGGTGATGATCAGCCCGGCCGAGGCGCGCTGGGCGTAATAGTCGGCGGTGAGGGGGGTGGGGACGTTGCCTTCGCCGGCGCGGCTGCGGGTCATCGGCGCCATGACGATGCGGTTCGGCAGCTCGATGGCGCCAAGGCGCAGGGGCGTGAACAGGTCGGCGTGGCTCATGATCGGGTGCCCTCGCTCTCGGGTATGTATGTGCGTACATACTTGCTGCGGCCGGGCGCCCTTGTCAAGTATGCGCGTGCATACCTATTATCAATCCATCGATCCGCTGCGGCGGCGGTCCGCGGCGAGGAGGGACCAGGAGCGTGGACGAGACTTGCGACAAGGCGCCCCCGACCGGCGCCGATCCCAACGCGGCGGGGGGCTGCGGCGGCCCCGACGCGCCGGCCCGCCGGCGCGACCGCGAGGCGACCAAGGGCGCCCTGCTCGATGCGGCGCGGGCGGTGTTCGCCGAGCGCGGCTTCGATGCCGCGACGACACGGGACATCGCCGGCCGCGCGGGCGTGAACGAGCAGCTGATCCAGCGCTATTTCTCCGGCAAGGCCGGCCTGCTGCTGGCCGTCGTCGAGCGCTACGGGCGCGAGGAGGGCGGCGCCTGCCCGCTGCCGCCGCCCGGCGACGACCTGGAGGCCGACCTCGCGGGCTTCCTCCACCACCAGCTCGACCACACCTGGAAGTGCCGGGACTTCACCAAGGTGATGCTGGACCGCGCGCTGGTCGATCCGGCGGTCGCCGACGAGATGGGGCGCACCCTGTCGGAGAGCCGCATCCCCTGCCTGCTGAGCCGGCTGGAGACCTTCCGCGACCGCGGCGCCATCGCGCCCGACGCCGACCTCGCCCATGTCGCCGCCGGCATCGCCACGCTCAGCTTCGGCCTCGGCTTCCTCGACCAGGTGGTGTTCGGCCGCAACCCGGACCGGGTCTGCGCGGTGGTCCGCACGCTCGCCCACACGCTCGCCCGCGGGCTGGCGCCGCGCGGCGGAACGGGCTGACGCGGCCGTTGCGCCGCCGCGGTGTTTGCGGTGGCGCAACGAAGCCGCCGCGCGAAGGCCGCAACGTGCCTCCGCCGACCGGACTGGACCGGACGGCATGGATTGGAGGCGGAACGATGAGCGGCACCACCCTTTACCGGAACCACCACAGCGACGTCGGCCGACTGGTCGGCCGCATCGAGGCGCTGTTGGCGTCGCCGGCCGTTGCGGAGGATGCCGCCCCCCTGGCCGTGGCGGTGCGCGACCTGTTCGGGATCTTCTCGGTCCACCTGTCCGTCGAGGACTCCGCCCTCTACCCGCGCCTGCTCGCCCATCCGGACCGGCGCCTCCGGGAGACGGCGGCCCGCTTCCAGGCGGAGATGGGCGGCCTCAAGCTCCGCTTCGACGGCTACCGGACGCGCTGGCCCGGCCCCATTGCCGTTGCCAAGGACCCGCGGGCCTTCGTCGACGAAACCCGCGCGATCGTCGCCGTGCTGAAGCAGCGGATCGCGCGCGAGGATCGGGAGCTGTACGACCTGTTCGACAGGGCCGAGGCGGCGGCGGCCGGCCGCCCGGCGGCGTAAGGCCGGCGGCGCGCGCTTGCCCCCGTTCGGCCGCCAGGGCCATCATGCCGCGCGGGGCAAGGGGCCACGGGGGACGGGACGGGATGGATACGGAAACGGCGCGCACCTTCCTGGAGGTGACGGCGGCGGGCAGCTTCGTCGCGGCGGCGGAGCGGCTGCATGTCACGCAGTCGACGGTCAGCGCGCGCATCCGCCAGCTGGAGGAGCAGCTCGGTTGCCCGCTCTTCGTGCGCACCAAGACCGGCGCCGCGCCGACGCCCGCGGGCTTGCGATTCCATCGCCACGCCGTCGCCATGCTCCGCCTCTGGGAACAGGCCCGCCAGGAGGCGGCGCTTCCCGCCGGCCACCGGGCGCTGCTGCGAATCGGAAGCGAGGCCGGGCTGTGGAACCGCCTGCTGCACCGCTGGATTCCGTGGATGCGGCGCAACGCCCCGGACATCGCGCTGCGGTGCGAGGTCGGGCTGCCGGACGGCCTGCTGCAAAGGCTCCGGGAAGGGGTGCTGGATCTCGCCGTGATGTACTCCCCGCGGGCCGTGCCGGGGCTGACGGTGCGGCTGCTGCTGGAGGAGCCGCTGGTGCTCCTGAGGATCGCCGGGAACTGCGGGGCCGGTGACGAGCCCTACGTCCACATCGACTGGGGCGACGATTTCCAGCGCAAGTTCCGCCTGCGCCACCCGGATGCCCCGGCCATGCCGGTCTCGATCGGGGTCGGCACGCTGGGGCTGGAGTATCTGAAGCAGTGCGGCGGAACCGGCCATTTCCCGCGCGGCCTCGTCCAGCCGCTGCTCGACGAGGGGGTGGGCGAGATCCTTCCCGAATCCCAACCCTTCAGCCTGCCCATCTACGCCGTGTGCCCGACGGAAGCGGACGCCGATATCCTCGACGCGGCGTTTGCCGGGCTGCGGGCGATTCTCGGCCAAGGTCCGGGTGAGGATCCGCCGGGCGGGGCCGGCGGATCCTGACGCCGGCCGCGCCGCCATCCTTCGGTACCGCCGATGGAATCCATCGAATCCTTTCGCTTTTTCCGCCGGCCCCCCGGCCGTATGGTCCCGCCGCGCTTCGGCCGGGTGGCCGGAGCGGCCAGGAACCAGGAAGGAACATCGGCGTGTCCCCATTCAAGTCCCTTGTCTTCGTGTCGGTGCTGACCCTGGGGGCGGCGGCCGGGACCGCGCGCGCCGCCGACGGCGATGCCGAAGCCGGGCAGAAAGCCTTCAGCGTCTGCAAGGCCTGCCACACCGTCGAGGCCGGCGGCCCCAACCGCGTCGGGCCGAACCTCCACGGCGTCGTCGGCCGTGCGGCCGGCGCCCTCGACGGCTTCCGCTATTCCGACGCCATCAAGGGCGCCGGCTTCGCCTGGGACGAGGCGAAGCTCGACGCCTATCTCAAGGATCCCAAGGGCGCCGTCCCGGGAAACAAGATGGCGTTTGCCGGAGTGAAGGACGACCGGAAGCGCGCCGACCTCGTGGCCTATCTGAAGAGCCAGTCCCGGTGATCGCGGCGGAATGACGGGCGCGGTCGGGGGTCCGCCGTGAGGGGACGGGAAGAGGGAGGCGTCGGCGCCTGGTTCCGGAGCTTCCTGCCGCCGCCGCCGGGTATCGGCTGGGTGGAGGGCGGACGCGCCTGCTTCGGCGCCCTGGTCGGCATCCTGGCGACCAGCCTGGCCTGCCGGGCGATCATGGGGCTGTCGGGCGACCTTCCGTGGCTGGTCGCGCCGATGGGGGCGTCCGCCCTCCTCCTCTTCGCCGCGCCGGCCAGTCCCCTGGCGCAGCCTTGGCCGGTCCTGGGCGGGAGCGTCCTCTCGACCCTGGTCGGCGTCACCTGCGCGCGATGGATCGGCGACCCCGGGCTGGCCGCGGCGGTGGCTCTGCCCGCCGCGATCGTCGTGATGCTGGCCTTGCGCTGCCTGCACCCGCCGGGCGGCGGCGTGGCCCTGAGCGCCGTCCTCGGCGGCCCGGCCATCCAGGGCGAGGGCTACCAGTTCGCGCTCAGCCCGGTCGGGCTGAACGCTTTGATCCTGCTGGCGGTCGCCCTCGCCTTCAACAACGCGACCCGGCGGCGCTATCCCCATCCGGTGCGGGCGGAACGCTGGAACATCCACCGCACGGCCGACCCGCCGCCCGGCGACCGGCTGGGCTTCACGCCCGCCGACCTGGACGCGGTGCTGAAGGAGTACAATCCGTTCATCGACGTCAGCCGGTTCGACCTGGACGCGCTGTTCCGTCAGGCGGAGCTGAGGGCCCGCCACCGGCGCTTCGGCACCGTCCTGTGCGCCGACATCATGTCGCGCGACGTGGTCGGCGTGGCGCCCTCGGCCACGGTGCCGGAGATCTGGGCCCGGATGCGCGCGCATCGCATCAAGGCCGTGCCGGTGCTCGATCCGGACGGCCGGCTCGTCGGGATCGTGACCCAGACCGACCTCATGGAGCAGGCGGGCTGGGGGGCGGCCTGGATCGACGGGCACCGCTGCGCCGGCGACCTCATGACACGGGCGGTGCGGACGGTCGCCGGGAGCACCCCGATCGTCGAGCTGGTCTCCCTCATGTCCGACGGCGGACTGCACCACGTTCCGGTGGTGGACGAGGATGGCCGTCTGGCCGGCATCGTCACGCAGTCCGATCTGGTGGTCGGGCTCTACCGCGGGCGCCTGGCCGAGCGGATGGCGGCGTGACGCGGCCGGGGCAAGGGCGTGGCGGCCCCGCCGGCGATGGAGGACACCTGATATCAACGGCTTTTGATGGGTCACCATCAAAAGCCGATGATACTACGCCTCCATCTTCCGCACCGCGTCCGGCGCCCCATCCCGCTGCGCCGGGCCTCCGGCCGCGCGGGCGGCGCGGTGGGCGCTGACGGCGTCGGCGGAATAGAGCGCCAGGGCCAGCCAGATGCAGCCGAAGGCCAGGGCATGGCCCGCCGTGAAGGCTTCGCCGTAGACCAGCACGCCGAGAAGGAGCTGGCCGGTGGGGCCGATGTACTGCATCAGCCCGAGGGTGGACAGCTTCAGGCGCGATGCCGCCACCGTGAACAGCAGGAGCGGCACCGCCGTGACCGGCCCGGCCATCACCAAAAGCAGGTCGGTGCCGGGTCCCTGCGCCCCGAAGGCGCCGGCGCCGCTGTGGACCAGCCACAGCAGGTAGAGCAGGGCGGCGGGCATCATCAGGGCGGTCTCCACCAGAAGCCCGACGACGGGGTCGATGGCCGCCTTCTTGCGCACCAGCGCGTAGAAGCCGAAGCTCAGGGCCAGCGCCAGGGCCAGCCACGGCACCGCACCATAGGACAGCACCAGGCTGCCCACGCCGGCGCCGGCCAGCAGCACCGCGCCGAGCTGGCGCCGCGACAGCCGCTCGTGGAGGAAGACCACCCCCAGGACCACATTGACGATGGGGTTGATGTAGTAGCCCAGGCTCGACTCGATCAGGCGGTCGTGGGTCATCGCCCAGGTGAACAGGCTCCAGTTCAAGGAGATCAGCAGCGTCGTCAGCAGCAGGGCGCCGAGCCGGCGGCGGCAGTCCAGCACGCGCCGGATGCCGGCCGTCCCCGTCGTGGCCAGCACCAGCGCGCCGACCAGCAGGACGGTCCACAGCACGCGGTGGGCGACGATCTCCACCGTCGCGACGCCGGTGAGCTGCTTGAAGTAGACCGGCGCCGCCAGGCCCCAGATCAGGAAGGCGCCCAGCGCCGAGGCGAAGCCCAATGTGGCGGGGTCGCCCGCGGCCGGCGGCGCGGAGGGGGATGTCGTCATGCGCCCCCCTTACCACACAACACAGCCGTAGCGCGAGGATCCTCTGCGCGGTCCGGCCCCCAGGGTGCAAGGGCGGCGGCCCGGCGGGGTGGCCTTTCGGCCATGGACCCAAGGCGGGCCGCCCGACCAAGGTCGTGCCGGGGGGGCGGCCGCCGCACCCGAGTCTCATATGTCCTTAATATTAAACATGGTTTCTGGAACTGCCCGGTAATCGAGGTTATTTTTATGCACTGCCGGACGGGGCGCGAGCGACCGCCGGAACACAGGAACGGCGGGTGGGTGCGGTGGACGGCCGGAAGGCGATCGACAGGACGACGGCGGAGCCGGCGCCACCGACGGTCCGGCATCTCCAGGCTGTGGCCGAGTTCGGCCGCTACGCCCTGGTGGAATCCGACCTGGACGCGCTGCTGAACGGGGCCTGTTCCCGGATCGCCCAGGGGCTGGGCGTGCCCTACGCCGCGGTGCTGGAGCATTGTGGGGAGGCGGACGACTTCCTGGTCCGCGCCGGTGCCGGCTGGGGCCCGGGGGTGGTCGGTTCCGCCCGCATCCCGGCCGACCGCCGCCACCCGCAGGGCCTTGCCCTGCGGACGGGCCGGCCGGTGGTCTGCGGCGACCTGGACACCGACCGCCGCTTCGCCCGGCCTCCCCTGTTGCAGGAATACGGGGTCGTCGCGCTGGCCAACGTACCGATCCTGCTGGACACCGGCGCGTTCGGGGTGGTCGAGGCGGTGACGCCCGAGCGCCGGCCCTTCTCGGAGGAGGAGGTCGGGTTCCTTCAGGGCGTCGCCACCCAGATCGCCGGGGCGCTCCACCGCCGGCGGACCGAACGGTCGCTCCGGGCCGCGCTGGCCGAGCGCGCGGTCCTGCGGCGCGAGCTTCAGCACCGGGTCAGGAACAATCTCTACGTGGTCACCAGCCTGCTGGGCCTCCAGGCCGGCCGCATCGGCGACCGCGCCGCCCGCGCCGCCCTGCTGGCGGCGCAGCACCGCGTGGAGGCCATGGGGCTCGCCTACGGCCTGCTTCAGGCGGCGCCGGACATCGCGCACATCGACGCCGGCGAGCATCTGGCGGCGCTCTGCCGCGCCCTGATCGGGCGGGACAAGGCGGGCGGCGTCACGCTTGCCCTCGACCTGGAGCCGGTGCGGATCACCCTGGAGGTGGGCGTCCCGCTCGGCCTCATCGTCAGCGAGCTGGTCTCCAACAGCCTGCGGCACGCCTTTCCCGACGGGGGCGGCACCATCGCCCTCCGGGTCGGCCGGGTCGGTGACTGGGTGGTCCTGGAGGTCGCCGACGACGGCCGGGGCATGGCGGCGGCCGGCGGGACGCGGCCGCCGGCCCGGTCCGGCGGCCTCGGACTGACCCTGATCGAGGCCCTGGCCCTCCAGCTCCAGGGCGAACTGGCCTGGCCGGCGAGCGAGCGCGGCGTGCGTTGCCGGATAACCTTCGCGGTGCCCGATGAGTGGTAAGGCGGTTCCCGGATCCAAACGCATCCTCATCGTCGAAGACGAGGCGCTGGTCGCCCTCTACACGCGCGAACTGCTGGAGGATGCCGGCTATCCGGTGACCGGCGTCGCCTCCACCGGCGCGGCGGCGCTGGCCATGGCCGCGGCCGAGCCGCCCGACCTGGCGCTGGTGGACATCCGCATCCCCGGCGGCATGGACGGCATCGCCGTCGCCGCCGAGCTGCGGACCCGCCACGGGACCGGGATCGTCTTCATTTCCGGGACCCTCGACGGGCCGACCCTGGAACGCACCCGCCCGCTCGCGCCGCACGCCTGCCTGCAAAAGCCGGTGCGGTCGGAGGACCTGCTGGCCGTCGTGGCGCGGGCCGCGGGGATGACCCTGGCGGCCTGATCCCGGCGCCTGATCCTGGCGGGGCCTTGCCCTGCTGGGGCATTGCCCCTGGTGGTTGCCGGCCGATCGGGCGTCAGCCGCCTCCGGCGCTCCCGCCGCTGCTCCCGCC
>JAEZHQ010000637.1 GCA_023416455.1 Pseudomonadota bacterium
GGGCACGGCGATGGCCGCCGCCGCCGCGGCGCCGGCGACGGAGCGCGACAGCAGGGCCGCCGCCGCCGCGGCATCGGCGGCGTTGTCGTTGATGCCGTTCTCCAGCCCCTCGACGATGTTCAGGCCGTAACCGGCGAAGACCCTGGACGGGCTCCGCATCCCCAGGATGCCCGCGAACCGGTCCATGATGCTGGACGCGATGCCGCCCACCGACTCGATGACGGCCGCCACCTTGTCCGCCAGCCCCTTGGTCAAACCATCCATGATCCAGTGGCCGAACTGGGCGAACACCGTGGAGGGCGAGGCAATGCCGAGCAGCGACTTGAAGCGGGCGACGATGGACGAGCCGATGCCCTCGATCGCGGCAAGGGCGGCCGAGGCGCCGGCCGTCAGCCCGTCCGCCAAGCCCTGGAGGATGGCGCGCCCGGCGTCGACCAGGGACAGGCCGGTCAGCCGCTGCGACAGGCTCTCGAAGAAGGTCAGGACGCCACCGAACGCGGTCTGCCAGCCGGCCACCACGCCCCCGATGTCGCCGGACAACAGGCCGGCCAATGCCTGCGCCAGCCCGGTCACCACGGTGGCCACCAGTCCGATCAGGTCGGCAAGCGTGTTGAGCGCCCCCCCGGCGAGCCGCCCGGCCATCTCCCCCAGCCCGGCGGCGCCACCGGCGGCCTGCTCCATCCCGCCGAACAGCCCCGCGACGCGGCCGACCAAGTCGGCGATCGCGGTGCCGAGCGCGCCGAGGGCCGTCCCGAACGGTTCCAATGCCGCCGCAAGGGCGGTGAAACGGGACAGGTCGAAGGCAGCCCGGAAGCCGGCGATCCACCCGGCAAAGAACTGTTGCGCCCAGGCCCAAACCCGGTCCAGCGCGCCGCCCACCGCGTCCAGCGCCCCCGGCAGGGCCGCCCAGGTCGACGCGGCCAGCGCCGCTCCCTCGGCCAGCCACGGGCCGGCAAGGGCCTGCGCGTCGGCCGCGAAGGCCAGGACGTGGCCGGACACCAGGTCGAACACCCCCGGCAGCACTGCCCAGGCCGCCGACACCAGCTCGGCCGCCTCGGTCAGCCAGGGCGTGGCGAAGGCCGCCGCCATCTCGCCGATGGTCCGGCCCCAGGACGTCCCCAGCTCCCCGGCCACACCGGCCAGGGCGTCGGCCGGCGCGAACAGTGCGGCGATCCCGTTCCACAGACCCGCCGCCGCCTCGACCACCGGCGCGAAGGCCGCCGCCAGCGCGCCAAGGGCAGGCTGGATGGCGCTGAGACCGCTCTGGAAGCCCTCCCAGAGGCCGCTCAGAAAGCCCGACACGGCGTCCCAGTTCGCCCAGACCAGCGCTGCCGCCCCGGCCAGGGCCGCCGCGATCAGGCCGATGGGGCCGAGCAACGCCCCCAGCGCCGTCAGCGCCACCCCGGCGCCGCTCGCCAGCGCGCCGAACACCATCAGCGCCGGGCCGATGACCAGCGCCGCCGCCGTTGCCACGCCCATGAACAGCAGGCCCATGCGGAAGATCTCCGGGTTGGCCTTGGCGAAGCCCGTCACGCCGTCGAGGAACGCCTGCACCTTCGGCAGGAGGTTGTTGAGGGTGGGCAGCAGCAGGTTGCCCATCGTGATCGCCAGCACGTTGGACTGGTTGCCCAGCAGCTCGATGGCGTTGGCGGTGGTGGCCGCCCGGGTTTCGAATTCCCCCTGCATGGACCCCGCGAAGGAGGCGCCGTCCGCCACCAGCCCGAAGGCCGAGTGCAGGTTCTGCATGTTGGTGAGCAAGGGCATGATCGCGCCCTTGCTTTCCTCACCGAACAGCAGCGAGGCGAGCGCCCCTTGCTGTTCGGCCGGCTTCTTCGACAGGGCGTCGAACACCTCGAAGATCGCGCCCCGGGCGTCCTTCTGCATCAGCCCGGCCATCTCGGTGGCTTCTAAGCCCAACGCCTTCAATGCGTCCTGCTGGGACTTGGTGGCGGCCGTCCCCATGGTCAGGCTGCCGGTCAGGTTCTTGAGCGCGGTCGCGGCGATCTCCGGCGCCGTGCCGGAGCTGAGAAGCGTCGCCGCCAGCGCCGCCGTCTGGATCTCGGTCAGGCCGGCCGCCTTGGCGACCGCGCCCTGGCGCTGGATCACTTCCCCGATGGCGCCGGCCGTCGCGTTCATGTTGTTGGACAGATGGTTCACGGCGTCGGCAAGCGCGAAGGTGCGCTCCATGGGCAGGTTCATGCCGGCCTGCCAGTTCGCCATCATCTGCCCGGCCTGCTTGCCCGTCAGGTCGAAGGCCACGCCCATCTTCGCCGCCGCCTCCGCGAACTCCAGAAGCCGGTCCTTCGCCACCCCCGACTGGCCGGCGGCGGCCACGATGTCGGCGATCCCGGTCGCCGCCATCGGGATGCGCGTGGACATGCTGGCGATCCGGTCGGACAGCGCCGCCAATGGAGCGGCGTCCAGGTCCAGCACCTTGTTGACGTCCGCCATGGCGCTTTCGAAGGTGATGGCCGGCTCCAGCGCCTGGTTGAGGCCGGCGGCCATGCCGACGCCGGTGGCGCCGACGACCGCGCCGGCGGTCGCCGCCTGCTGGCCCATGCTCCGCAAACCCTGGGCGGTGGCGCCGGCGCGGTCGAACTGCTCCACGGCGCCCTGCGCGGTCCGGAGCGGTCCGGTCAGCTGGTCGACCAGGCTGAGGATGACCGCGACGTTGAGGGGTGATGTCACCGCGAAAGCCGCCTTATCGCCGTTTGCCCGCCGCGTCCCGTGCGGCCTTGCGGCG
>JAEZHQ010000656.1 GCA_023416455.1 Pseudomonadota bacterium
CCGCCGCCCTGCGCCGGGCCGCCCCCTACCTCCAGGCCGCGCCGCTGGCGCTGACCCTGGCGCTGTTCCTGCTGCTGCCCATCCTGACCATCGTCGTCGTCAGCTTCTGGGACTACGACAGCATCCGCATCCACCCCGATTTCGTGCTGACCAACTACGTGGAGCTTCTCAGCTCCCCGGTGACCTGGAAGACCTACCTGAACACGGTCAAGTTCGCCGCCCTGACCTGGGCCATCACGCTGCTGATCGGCTTCACGGTGGCCTATTTCCTGGCCTTCCACGTCCGCTCCACGACCTGGCGGATGCTGCTGTTCCTGCTCTGCACCATCCCGTTCTGGACCTCCAACATCATCCGCATGATCTCGTGGATCCCGTTCCTGGGGCGCAACGGGCTGCTGAACTCGGGCCTGATGGCGGCCGGGGTGATCGACCAGCCGCTGGAGTTCCTGCTGTTCTCCGACTTCGCGGTGGTGCTGGCCTTCGTGCATCTCTACACGCTGTTCATGGTGGTGCCGATCTTCAACTCCATGATGCGCATCGACCGCGCCCTGGTGGAGGCGGCGCGCGACGCAGGGGCGGGGCCGGCGCAGGTTCTGTGGACGGTGATCCTGCCGCTGTCCAAGCCGGGGATCGCCATCGGGTCGATCTTCGTGGTCACCCTGGTGATGGGCGACTTCGTCACCGTCCGCCTGATGAGCGGCGGGCAGAGCGCCTCCATCGGGCTGATGATCGCCAACGAGATCGCGCTTTTGCAATACCCGGCGGCGGCGGCCAACGCGGTCGTCCTGCTCGCCGTCGTCCTCCTCATGGTGGTGGCCATGCTGCGCGTCGTCGACATCCGCAAGGAGCTGTAGCCATGACCGACTCCCGCCGCGGCCTGTCCTTCCTCCTGCTGGCCGCCTTCTTCGGCCTGTTCGTGCTGTTCCTCTACGGCCCCATCGCCACCATCCTCGTCCTGTCGTTCCAGGGGCCGGAGGGCGGCCTGACCTTCCCGATGAACGGGGTCTCCACCCACTGGTTCGGCAACCTGTTCGAGCGGCAGGCGGTCGGCGACTTCGGCGGCTCCTTCCGGCGCTCCATCCTGCTGGGGCTGGCGGTGATGGTGCTGACCGTGCTGTTCTCGCTGCTGGCCGGCTTCGCCTTCCGCCGCCGCTTCCGCGGCGCCGGGGCGCTGTTCTACCTGGCGGTGGCCAGCCTGATCGTGCCCTCGATCCTGGTCAGCCTGGGCATCGGGCTGCTGTTCAACATCCTCGGCGTCGAGCCGACCTGGTACGGCTCGGCGCTGGGCGCCCACCTGACCTGGACGCTGCCCTTCGGGCTGCTGATCGTCTTCGCCATCTTCAACCGCTTCAACCCGGCCTACGAGGAGGCGGCGCGCGACCTCGGCGCCGGCCCGTGGCAGACGGTCCGCCATGTGGTGCTGCCGATCCTGCTGCCCAGCCTGGTCGGCGTCGGGCTGTTCGGCTTCACCCTGTCCTACGACGAGTTCGCCCGGACGCTGATGACCGCCGGCTCCTTCAACACCCTGCCCCTGGAGATCTACGGCATGACCACCAACGTCACGACGCCGGTGCTCTACGCTCTGGGTTCGCTGACGACCCTGTTCTCCTTCACCGTGATCGGGCTGTTCCTGCTCGGCGTGGCGGTGCTGCGCCGCCGCCGGCTGCGGCGCGCCGCCGCCGGCGGCGCCGAGGCGGGCTGAGGGAGGGGGCGATGCGCATCCTGGTCGTCAACCCCAACACCACCGCCTCCATGACCCGCCGCATCGGCGGCGCGGCAGCCGCGGCGGCGGCCCCCGGCACCACCGTCCTGGCGGTCAACCCGGCCATGGGCCCGGCCAGCATCGAAGGCTATTACGACGAGGCGCTGGCGGTCCCCGGCCTGCTGGAGGAGATCGTCCGTCACGAGCGCGACCACGCCGGCCCCGGCATCGACGGCACGGTGATCGCCTGCTTCGACGACGTCGGGCTGGACGCCGCCCGCAGCGTCGCCGCCGGCCCGGTGGTCGGCATCTGCGAGGCGGCGATGCACACCGCCGCCCTGCTGGGCGGGCGCTTCGCCGTGGTCACCACCCTGCCCCGCTCGGTGCCGGCGCTGGAGCGCCTGGCGGAGCGCTACGGCATGGCCGGGCGCTGCCGCATCCGCGCCGCCGGGGTGCCGGTTCTGGCGCTGGAGGATCCGGCCTCGGGCGCGGTGGAGCGCGTGCGCGCCTGCATCCGCCGCGCCCTCGACGAGGACGGGGCGGAGAGCGTCGTTCTCGGCTGCGCCGGGATGGCCGATCTCGCCCGCGCGCTGGGCGGCGAGCTGGGCGTCCCGGTGGTGGACGGCGTGTCCGCCGCGGTGAAGCTGGTGGAGGGGCTGGTGTCGCTGGGGTTGTGCACCAGCAGGGCCGGGGGCTACGCTCACCCCCTGGCGAAGGACTATGCGGGGGCGATGGCGCGCTTCGCGCCGCCCCCGGCGGATCGGTGACGGGAGGGCCGGCGCGTGGAGCAGGGCATGGACGGTTACCGCATCCGGGTGATGAGCCGGGCCGAACTGGATCTGGCGGTGGACTGGGCGCGGGCGGAGGGCTGGAACCCGGGGCTCCACGACGCGGGGGCCTTCCACGCGGTGGATCCCCACGGCTTCCTGGTCGGGCTGCTGGACGGCCGGCCCGTCGCCTCGCTGTCGGTCGTCCGCTATCCCGGCGGCTTCGGCTTCCTCGGCTTCTACATCGTGCGGCCCGAGGCGCGCGGGCGCGGCTACGGCTGGCGGCTCTGGCAGGCGGGACTGCGCCACCTGGAGGGCTGCACCATCGGCCTCGACGGCGTGGTCGCCCAGCAGGAGAACTACCGGAAGTCCGGCTTCGCGCCGGCCCACCGCAACATCCGCTTCGGCGGCGCGCCGCCGCGCGGGACCCCCGCCTCCCCGCTGGTCGATGCCCGCTCGGTCCCCTTCGACCGGCTGGCGGCGCTGGACGCCGCTCTGTTCCCGGCGCCCCGCCCGGGCTTCCTCGCCGGTTGGATCGCCCTTCCGGGCGCCACCGCGCTGGCCGCCCCGGGCGACGGCGGCCTGCGCGGCTTCGGGGTGGTCCGCCCCTGCCACGACGGCTTCAAGATCGGCCCGCTCTACGCCGACGACCCCGCGGCCGCGCGGGATCTCGTCCTCGGGCTGGCGGCGGCGGCCGGCGACGGGCCGCTGTTCCTCGACGCGCCGGAGGGCAACGGCGCTGCGGTGCGTCTCGCCGGCGAGTTGGGCCTCACGCCGCGCTTCGAGACCGCCCGCATGTACCGCGGCCCGGCGCCCGCCCTCGACACCGCGCGCCTGTTCGGGATCACCAGCTTCGAGCTCGGCTGATCCCGCCCGGGCCTCCGCCCGGCTCAGGCCAGGATGGTGGAGAGGTCGGTCAGCGTCCCCGAACAGTCGAGGAGGCGCAGGACGATGTCGCCGACCTGGCCCCCCGCCGTGCCGTTTCCTTGCAGAACCCACAGGTCCCCGTTGCCGTCCTGGAACGCGACTGTGTTGGTGGTGGTGCCCAGGGCGGCGAACAGCTCGCTGATCAGCATGTTTCCATCCGTCTCGTTCGTCGCAACGACGAAGCCGTTCACGACGGTGATGACGATGCTGCTATCGTTGAAGGTGTAGTTGGCATTCCCCAGCACGCCGGTGCCGCCCGACAGCTGGAGGCGATCCTCGGTGACGTCGAAGCCGTGGATCATGTCGATGCTGTGCGAACCGCCGTAGCCGGGAGCGGAATCCGACGCCCCGTCGCCTTCGCCCAGGCTGATCACGATGGTGTCCGCGCCGTCGCCCAGGTACACGGTGTCCAGCCCGGCACCGGGCGTGATGAGGTTGGTGCCGGTGGTGGCGACGGTGATGGTCTGGTTGCCCGCGGAGCCGGTGATGGTGACGCCGCCGGCGCCGGTGAGGCTGTCGGCCAAATCCGCCTGCGCGCTGGACAGGGTGAGGATCCGATCCTCCGCCACCTGGACCTCGAACCCGGAGAGATTGGTCGCCTCGGCGAGCGCCACGGTGTCGGACACCTGCGCCACTTTGGTCCCGCTCACGCCCACCTTGGTTCCGTCGAAGGCGGCGCTTCCGAGGCCCGTGATCGTCACGTCGCCCGTTCCGGTCAGGGTGCGGAAGCCGGTCGCGAAATCGGCGGCGGACAGTTCCAGCGTCGCTCCCTCCCCGACCGTCGCCTCCACATTGGCCTTGTCGCCGAGGATCACGGCCAGCTGCCCGGCGTCCATGCTGTCGACCGCCACGGTGTTGACGTGATCGTCCGGCTGCTTCCCGATCAGCGCCTCGATTTGGGCGGCGCTGAGGGTGCTGTCCAGAGACAGGCTGGCCGAGATGGCGGTCACCTTGCCGATGCCGTCGGCGATGGCCCCCAGCTGCTCGGCGCTCATCCCGGCGCCGTTCACCGAAACGCTGCCGTCGGCCGTGGCGGCGCTGCCCAGCAGCGCGGCGATCCGGTCGGCGTCGGTGTCGTTGTCCAGCGTCAGGTTGGTGATGCTGTCGACCTTGTCGATGCCGTCGGCGACCGCCTGGATGTGGGCGGGACCGAAGTTGTCGCCGTCGACGGTGACGGTCGCGTCGTCGGCCGCCTTTCCGAGCAGGTTTTCGATCTTCGAGCCGTCCAGGTGGTTGGTGATCTCCAGGGTGCCGGTGATGCCGCCGTCCTTGATCTTGGAGGTGGCGTTGGCCACGGCGATCCGCTGCTGTGGGGTCATGTCCGTCGCGTCCACGGTGGCGGTGGTTCCGGTGTAGCCCTCGAAGACCGCCTGGATGTCCACCGTCTCCTTGGTGACGACGAGATCGGCCACCGTGAAGGTCAGGGCCGTGTCCCCGGAGAGTCCGGCGTGCCCGTTGCCCGCCCCGTCCTGGAAGACCCCGGCGGCGAAGGTCACGCTGTAGCGGCCGCCGAAGGCAAGGTCGGCGGTGGGATTGATCGTGACCACGGCGCCGTCGAAACTGACCTGGGTCTGGTCGTTCACGGGGATGATCCGCTGGTCGTTCGAATTGTCGAGGTTGGTGACGACGATGGTTCCCGTGCCGGCGCTGACCTCCTCGCCGAAGGTGAGCACGATGTCGGCGTCGACCGCGACCTCCGCCTCCTCGTCCTCCGGCAGGCTGGAGACCAGGACCGGCGCGTTGGCGTCGATGGCGTCCCCGTCCTGATCGATCGCCGTCGTGAAGGCGGCGCTTTCGTTGCCGGCCGGATCGCTGAGGACGATGCTGACCGGAATGCCCGCGTCGGCCGCCACGTCGGCGCCGCCGTCCGTGACGGTGAAAGTGGCGGTGTACTGGGTGTCGCTGGTCTTCTCCAGGTTCTCCAGCGCGAAGCCGCCGACGGTGGAGCCGGCCGCCAGTTCCAGGCTTTCGCCCGCCGCGTTGTCCACCGTGATGGTGACCGTGACCACGTCGCCGATCCTCATCGGCGCGGCGGGAATGGACACGGCGGTGACGGTGGGAACGGAGGTGTCCACCGTCACCGCGGTGGTGTCGGGCGGATCGAAGGCCAGACCGGCGGGGGTGTTGCCGGCGCTGTCCCCGATGGTGCCGCCGTTCAGGTCGATCGCCGCCCCCACGGTGATGCCGTCGGTGTCCTCCAGCCCGTCCTCGATCGTGTAGCGGAAGGTCAGGGCGCTCCCGCCCGATCCGTTGGCATATTCGGCAAACCGCTCCTGTCCGCCGATGGTCAGGGCCAGCCGCGGCGTGCCGGTGACGACGACGCCTTCGCTGAAGGTGACGACGACGTCGAGGTCGGCGCCCGCCTTGTAGGCTCCGGCCTCCGGACCGGTCACCGCGGTGATGGCGGGAGGCGTGGTGTCGGCGGTGACGGCGATCACGCCGCCGGCCAGCCCGTCGGTCGTGGCGGCGTTGCCGGACAGGTCGCGGGCGAAGCCGGCCACGATGGCGAGGCTGTCGTCCCCGCCGCCGTAGCCGTCCGTCGTCTCCAGCGCCGTGGCCTTGGCGCTGGCCAGAACCACCGTCAGCGTGCCGGCGTCCGTGACCACGGCCGAGGCGATGTCCTCGGCGGAAAAGTACACATCCGCCGTCGCGGCACCGTCGCCGTTGACGTCCCACACCACCTTCGACCAGTCCAGACGCTCCTTGATGTCGGTCGTGGGATCCTCCCAATCCTCCAGAAGCGTGTCGAAATCCGCTCCGCTCAGGGTCAGGGTGTCGCTGTTCGCGTCGTAGGCGGCGCCGGTGACGGTGGCGGTGGGAGGGGTCTCGTCGGTGGAAAGGAAGACATCGTCGGCCCCCGTCGTCACCACGTCCTTCCAGGCGGCGTACTGCTGCGTGGTCACCCGCACGGTGATCGGGTTGGAGTCGTTGCCGTCGTCCACGGTCAGGGCGTCGAGCCTGGTCAGATCGACGGCGGACAGATCCGTCGATTCCGTGACGACGCCGGTCACGGTGATGTCGGTGCCGTCGACGTGCTGGAGGTCGGTGTCCCCGGCAAGGCCGAGGATCGTCACGTTCCCCATGCTGCCGGCCAGGTTCCGCCCGCTGGCCTGCTCTGCGGTCAGGGTCAGGGTCAGGGGGGCGCCCTGCGGATCCGATTGGACGTAGTAGACGTCGATGGGGCCGAGAGTGGTGTTGGCTGAGACGTCGCGATCCGTCCCCCCGTTGTGGTGGGTGACGAGGCCGCTGACCCGGAGCGACGCCGCAAAGCCGCTGGCGTCGGTGTCCGCCGCCAGCTCGACCGACAGGTCGCCGTCGCCGGTGATGGTCTTGCCCGACAGCGTGAGGTGCTTGCCGGCCATGGTGGCCCCGGCCCCGATCACGAAAGTGGCCGTCCCCATCTCGCAGTTGTCGGTGACGAGCGCGCCGGTGCCGGACAGCGTGACCGCGGCGGATCCGAAGTGTCCGGTGAAGATCAGGCTGGGCTCCTGGATGGTCGAGCCGGTGGTGTCGACGGCCGCGGTGACGGTGCCGGCGGTGAGGCCGGACAGGTCCGCGTCCATCTTGCCTTGCAGGTTCGTCACGGCGACGGTGCCGGCGCCGTCGACGGTCCGGCCGGAGAGCTGGACGGCGGTGGCCGACAGGGTCTGACCGGAGGCGACGGTGATCTTGGTGATGAGGTCGAGGTCGACGGTCGTGGTCGCCGTGACCCCGCCGCGGCTGAAGGTCGCCACGTTGTTGCCGTCGACGGTGAGGGTGATGGTGCCGGTCGCCGTGCCGCCGAAGGTCACGACGCCCGCGCTCTGCGTGACGGTGAAGGTCGGACTGCCGCCACCGCCACCGCCACCATCGCCACCGCCGCCCCCGCCATCGCCATCGCCGCCGCCGTTCCCGGTGCCGCTGCCGTTCCCGCTTCCGGTGCCGCCGTTCCCGGTCCCATTTCCGTTTCCGCTGCCGCCGGTGACCGGCGGCAGGGTGACACCGGCGGGGGCCTCGATCGCCACCGGCGGCAGGGCGGGCAGATCGGCGGGTGGCGTGTAGCCTTCAACGACGCTTCCGACCGAGGCCGCGTTCACGGCCGTGGCCAGCTTGTCGCCGGTGTAGTCCGTCAGCAGGCTGTCCAGGGAGCCGCCGCTTTGCAGGCTCGTCGCGATCTTGCTCGCCAGATCCCCCTGGGCGACGCTCTGGACCTTCGCCATCATGGTCATGACGGCGCCGGCGTCCAGCCCGCTGGTGTGCGCTGCCGAGGCCACGGTTGCGTTCGACGCCGCGACCAGGGCGGCGGTGGCGGCGCTGGCTTGGGCCACCGCGGCCTGGGCCGACGCCGGCAACTGCGCCACCGTCGCGGCCGTGGCGATCACCCCCTTGAGCGCCTCCGCCGAGGCCAGGTCGAAGGTGCCGCCTCCTCCCGCCGACAGGATTTTCTGGGCCAGGGCGTCGGCGATGGCCGAGGTGGCCGCATCGCTTCCCAGCGCGCTGCCGGCCTGGGCGCCGGCTCCGGTGAGGGCACCGCCGGCCGCCGCGAACAGGTTCGCCACCTGGGCCGCCGCCGCCTGCGCCTGCACCGCCAGGGCGGCGTCGGCGCTGCCCGTCGTCGCGGAAGCGGCGGCGTTCAGCGGGTCATAGCTGGTCAGGCTGACGCCGGGCGGGAGGCCCAGCGCGGTGGCGACGGCCGTCTGCGCCTGTTCGACCGTCTGCCCCTTCTCCACCATCTTCTGGACCAGGGTGGTCAGCGGATTGACCACCGTCGATCCGGCCGGGGCTTCGAAGCGCCCGGTGAAAGGCTTGTTGGTCGAGATGTCGACGCCGCCCGTCACCACCAGCTTGCCTTCCGCGCCGCCCGCCAGCGTGAAGTTGCCCTGCCCGTCGCTCGTCGTCGCCTCCTCCCCGTCGCTGAGCTTGCCGTCGCCGTCCAGGTCGACGAAGACCGTGGCGTCCTTGATGTAGCCGTCCGCCACCTTGCCCGAGACGGTGGGGGAGGCCAGACCGGTGATCACGGAATCCAGGGAGGAGGACACCCGGGCGCTCAGCTCCGTTGCCGAGGGCAGCCGCCCCCGGATGGCCTCGAAAGCCTGGGTGACGTTCAACTGCCGGGTCGCGGCGCTGGCCCCGTCGAGGGCTTCCTGCGAGAAGGTGATGCCGAGCACCACGTCGGTTCGGGAAAGCGTCCCGTTGTTCAGCCCGTCCACCCAGTTGGCCTTGCCGACGGCGTCGGAGCTGCGGTTCAGCACATTGGCGTAGAGCCGCTCGACGAAGTCGTCGTTGCCGATCGCCCCGCCCACCCGGGCGGAGAATTCCGGCGATCCGAGAAGCTGGTCGGTGATCGCCTTGATCGAGGCCCCGCTGCGAAGCGCGCCGGCCCAGCCCGACAGGCCGTCCGCCTCCGCCAGCCGGTCGAACACCGCGTCGTAGAGACGGTAGATCGGATTGATCGCCGCTTGGGCCTCGGCCGAGGTGATGAACGCCTTCGACAGGCCCACGGCATTGACGCTGCCGTTGTCCGCGGCGGCCACCCAGGCGGCCAGCCCCTGCGCGTCCGGTTCGCGGCCCAGCACGTTCCGATAGAGAGCGGCGACGAAGTTCAGGCTGCTTTCCGACATCGGTCAAGTCTCCCCTAAGCCAATCGGCCTGCTGATTTCCGGGCGATGCTTCGCCGCCCATGTCCAGATCACATGATTTCAATAGAAAAAATGAAATGCTTGCCGGAGCTTCAGAACCTATGAGGCAACCTCTCAGGAGAACCGCAACAGAAATTGATGGATAGAAGAATAAGTGGCGCAGAAACTCCGTTTAAACATGAACCTCCATGAAGAAATATTTTGAATCGAAGAGGACCTCCAACACTCTCCCCCTGTGGCCGGGGATCCCACCGCGGCCGACGGTGCGCGCGCCGCAAGCCATTCGACTCACAGGAGCGAAAGATTTCTCAAAGCGCTTAACAACGGAACGCAACAGCAAAACTGTCGTCAACCCTCCGTGTTTCGAAAAAAAACGTACATACATGATAACTAATGTCAAAAAAACACGGCATGATAACATTCAGTATGCGGGGGATACCGCGTATTTATATTATCTAATAACTCGATCATGGATCATCTACTTTTAAATATACCGCAATATGGCTATCCGGACTCGATCAAGGTCTTAATGCGCGAAAACCCGCGCGGCAATTGGGGGATTTTCCCCACCCCGGCCGCGCTGTCGCCCAGGCCGGCCCGGCAACACCCCGAAGCGGTTCCCGGTCTGCGCCGTGCAGCACCGCCTCATCCGGGCGCACCACTTGGAGCATGCGCCGCAGCCATGGGGAAAATTCCCCAGTTGTCGTTACCCGCGCCGATTTTCTAAGATCACCGCGCCGCAGCTGGAATGATCGGGAAGAGGCGAATGACCAACGAGAAGGAGAAGCCTCCTCAGCTTTCGAGCAGGGAAAAGGAATGCCTTCTCCATCTTGCACGCGGGCTGAGGGTTCAGGAACTGGCCAGCAGTCTGGGAATTTCCGCCAAGACGGCCGAGAAGCAAATCGCATCGGCCCGAAAGAAAATCGGGGCTGCGACGCGCGAGCAGGCAATCGCCATCGCCATCAGCAAGAATTTGCTGTAACGCCCAAGGAATCAGTGCCGCGCAGGGCCACCCGGTTCCGCGGAACGCCCCCCGTGCTCCTCCCCGGTGCAACCGCCGGGGACCTCCCGCACACAGCGTGCACCCCGGTGTGACGGCACCGGGGTGTGCTCTGTGTGTGCTTGGTTGCGGGGACAGAAAACGGCCGAGGCTTGTGCCCAGCGCCGCTGAACCCCTGTTCTGACGGGCTTCGGCAAGGCCGGTGCCCGTCAGAATGAAACCAGCATCCTGGCGTGGGCGGTGATCGTTCCGCGGCTGGTCTCCGGTCCGTCGGTGAGAGCGACGCCGACGTTCATCCCGAGATGCAGAGTCTGCATGAGCGTGCAGTCGAGGCCGACCCCCAATCCCACCAGCGTCGTGTCGGCCCTTTCATCGATGCCCTGGAGAACGTCGACGTTGTGGTTGTGGCCGTAACCGATGTCGAGAAAGGCAAAGGGGGAAACGGCGTCTTCGATCCGGGCGATTCCGCTGTCCCCAAAACGGCTGAGGGCGGAGAAGGTCGGCAGCCGCACCTCGTTCCGCAACACGAAACCGGCGTCGACGCTGCCGTCGTTCAGCGTGTAGCCCCGGGTGCCGTAAAGCCCGCCGATGGCGAGCTGCTCGGTTTCCGGCAACGCCTTCCCTGCCAATTGGCCGGTGAACTCGACGTTCCATGATGTGGCGCCCACCCATGGAAGGTCGGCAAGCGGGGTGACCCGGTTGAACGCCCCGTACAGGTAAGCATAGTCGGCATCGTCGACGCGACCGTTGGAAAAGCGGCTCCACGCCGCGTCGCTGTTGCCGGGGACCACGCCGGTCCGGTTGACCACGGCTCGGATGTCGATGGCGGTGGAGCCGCGGTCGGCCTGGAGCCAGGAGCCGCCCCAGCCGACGGTGAGGTCGAACACCCCGGCCGTCCCGCTGGCGATCCCGGTTCCTTGGCTCGACACCCGGCGCGACAGCCACCTCGGCGTGACGCCGCCGTAAAGGTCGCCCCATCCGGCAAGACGGCCGTCGATGTTGGACAGCGCCGAGCGGTAGAGGACCGGCAGTTCCACCGTGGTGTTGCGGATGTTCAGAAGGCCCCCGACGGCATCCTGGGATGTGGCGACGAAGCTCGGCGTCAGGCTGAGCGCCTGCCGCGCGAAGGTGGGAACCACGATGCGCCCCGCGTGGCTGGCATAGGACGGGCGGTTGTTCCCCGAGAGCTTCAACGAGACGGGATCGGACACGGCGTCACGGCCACCCGTCAATTGATAGGACAGGGTGACGTCATTCAGGGCTTCGATGCCGGCGGCGAAGCCGACGAAGGCACGGTCGAGGCTCCGGTTGCGCAGGCTGCCGGTGTTGGCCACACCGGCAAAGACCTGCCACGGCCGTCGGCGGCTGATCTCCAGCGTGAGATCGCTGGAACCCGGCTCGGACCCCGGTTCGAACACGCCGTTGAGCTGGCGGTAGGGGAAGCGGTTGAGCCAGTCGAGATCCTCGGAAATGCGCTCGGCCTCGATCAGCGCACCGGCCGGTGCGCGCACGACGGCGGCGAGATCGGTGCTGGCAACCGCGCCGTCCGCTTCCCTGACCTGGACCTTTCCGGTCCGGAAGGGCACGACGCGAAGGTGCAGCACCCCCGAGGTGATTTCCTGGGGCGGCGCGGTCACCGAGACGAACGGCCGTCCGGCCTCGCGGTAGGCTCTGGCGACGGCCGCCTGGGCATCCGCCAGCCGTTTGCGCGAGAGCGGCTGACCGAGAAACGGGCTGAGCCTGTCGGTGAAGCGCCGCCGGTCGAGGCCCTCCACCCCGGAGACGGTGATGCCCGTCGGGGGGGCGAGCATGACCGGATCGTTCAGCCCGATGAGACGGATGCCCACCAGCTCGACACCGAGCGGGGTGTCGTCGGCATCGGGCGCCGGTCCGACGCCGGATCGCAAGCCCCCGCCCTCACCCGCGACCACCGGCGGCAGGTTGCGCTCCACCGGAACCTGGGCCGCTGCCACGCCCTGGATCGGTTCCAGCAGGCCAAGCAGGACGACCGGAGCGATGAGCCATGGTGACGGGTGGCGCGATCGGACGGACACGGTGGCGCCGTGGGGAAGGTGGCGGTGGTGTGCCGTGGGAACTACGGTGCTCATGGCCGGATTCATTCCGTTCGTCAGCGCATGGAGAATGTGAGGAAGCGGCCGACGCGCGTGTTCTCCGGATGCGGGATGCTCGTGCATGCGCTCCCGGTCGCCGCGCCGCCGGTGCATGCCGCGGCAGCGCCCGAAGCGTCCTGAGGGCTGGAAGCGCCGGTGACGTGACGAACGGTGTCCGCGCCGGCGGTTCCGTCGGCGTTGCCGGAAGCCGCCGGTGCCTCCGTGGATGGGACGGGCGCTTGGCGGCCAGGGGGCTGGGAAAGCGGAATGGCCTGCGAAGCCGTGGCCGCCACCAGATTCCGTGGAAGGACTGCACTGGTGAGGACCCGCTCCAGCTCCTCCGCTCGTGCCGCCGCACCGCCGGTTTCGCTGTTGGGTGCCTGCGGCGCCTCCCCTGGCTTCTCTGCCGGGGTGATCGTCAACGTCGCCGGATGGAAGGTGAGGATGTAGTCGCGGGAAGCGACCAGCGTGCCTTGGCTGATGGCGTAGAGTCCCGCCGGCGCGGAGGCGGGGGCGGAGGCCAGGGAGCCGGTGAGCGTGTCGCCATTGACCAGCCCCAGACCGCCCACGCTGTATGTCAGGACCGGGTTCTCGGTGTTGACCGGCCGGCTGATCGGATCCGCCGTCACCACGATCGGGCGGGCGTTCACGATCAGCGTGCCGTCGACGTAGCTCACCGTGTAATTTGACAAGCCGTTGCCGGTGGCGCCGGACGCCGTGATCGCGTAGCCGCCCACCCCGGCGGCGGCCGCCGTGCCGGCGCTGCCCAGCGTCACGCCGGTCACGCTGTCGCTGTTCTTCAGGCCGGCCGTGGTGTAGCGGGTCAGCGCCGCCGTGTCGCCGTAGGTCTTGCGGACGGCGTCGGCGGTGATGGTCAGCGCCGCGGGATCGACCGTCAGCGTGCCGTCGACGTAGCTCACCGTGTAGTTGGACAAGCCGTTGCCGGTGGCGCCGGACGCCGTGATCGCGTAGCCGCCCACACCGGCGGTGGCCGCCGTGCCGGCGCTGCCCAGCGTCACGCCGGTCACGCTGTCGCTGTTCTTCAGGCCGGCCGTGGTGTAGCCGGTCAGCGCCGCCGTGTCACCGTAGGTCTTGCTCGCCCCGTCGGCGGTGATGGTCAGCGCCGCGGGATCGACCGTCAGCGTGCCGTCGACGTAGCTCACCGTGTAGTTGGACAGCCCGCTCCCCTGGGCCGACGATGCCGTGATCG
>JAEZHQ010000657.1 GCA_023416455.1 Pseudomonadota bacterium
TCCAGCCGGGCGAAGACGCCGTGGACGCGGTCGAGGTTGGGCAGCTTGCCGTGCGGGATGGCGATGCCATGGCCCACGCCGGTGGTGCCCAACCGCTCGCGTTCCAGCAGGACGTCGAAGATCGCCCGTTCATGCTGGCCGGTCAGCTCGGCCGCCTTGCGCGCCATGTCCTGCAAGGCCTGCTTCTTGCTGCCGGCCTTGAGGTTCGGGAGAATGGCGTGCGGCGTGATGAGGTCGAGCATGACGCGTCGAGTGTGGTTGCAACGATGGCGGGAATCAGGCGCCGGCTTTTTCGGCCGGGTCGACCCAGCCGATGTTGCCGTCGGCCCGCCGGTAGACCAGGTTCAGCCGGCCGTGGGCGCTGTTGCGGAACAGGAGCGCCGGCGCTTCCGCCAGCTCCAGCCGCATCACCGCCTCGCTCACCGTCGAGGTCACGATGGAGGTCTCCATTTCGGCGACGACGATCGGCTGGGACTGCTCGGCCGCGTCCTCGCCGCTTTCCACATGGTGCTCGTCCTTTTCCGCTTCCAGCACCTGATAGCGGGCCGGCACCGGCTCATGCGAGGCATCCCCGTTGTGGTGGTCCCGCAGGCGGCTCTTGTAACGGCGCAGGCGCTTGGACAGCTTCTCGCACGCGGTGTCGAAGGCCGGATAGGGCTCGGTCGCCTCCGACGCGCTCTGCAACACGATGCCACGGCCGACATGGACCTGGATGTCCGCCTTGAACAGGTGCGCGTCGCGCGTCATGACGACGTTGGCCTCGATCGGCTTGGTGAAATACTTGCCGACGATGGAGTTCAGGCTGTCCGCGACATGGGTGCGCAGGGCATCACCCACGTCAAGCTGCTTGCCTTTGACGGTCAGTTGCATTTTGGCAGGTTTCCAAATTGGTCCGCGATGGACAGAAAAGGACGGCGGGCCGCCACGTGCGGACCGGGACCATAGTGGCCAAGGCCAAGGCTGTCAACGAACGACCACCAGCCCCCGGACCGTTTACATGCGTGACATCTTGGCACGGCGTCGCTGCACCGATGACGGTATGCGCATGGCCTCACGATACTTCGCGACCGTCCGCCGCGCAATGTCGATCCCTTCACCGCGAAGGATTTCGACGAGCTTGTCGTCGGACAGCACGTCCTCCGGCTTCTCCGCGTCGATCATCGCCTTGATGCGGTGCCGCACCGCCTCGGCCGAGTGGGCGGACTGCCCGTCCGCTCCCTGGATGGCCGAGGTGAAGAAGTATTTCAGCTCGAAGACGCCGCGCGGGGTGGCCATGAACTTGTTGGTGGTCACCCGGCTGACCGTGCTCTCGTGCATGCCGATCGCCTCGGCGATGTCGCGCAGGATCAGTGGCCGCAGATGCGAGACCCCGTGGATGAAGAAAGCGTCCTGCTGGCGGACGATCTCGCTGGCCACCTTCAGGATGGTGGTGGCGCGCTGGTGCAGCGACTTGACCAGCCAGTTGGCGGACTGGAAGCGCTCGACCAGATACTCCTTGTCGGCCTTGTTCCTGGCGGTCCCGGAAACGCGCGCAAAATAGCGGTGGTTGACCAGCACGCGCGGCAGCGTGTCGGGGTTGAGATCGATCAGCCAGCCGCCGCCGGGGTTGGCGCGCATCAGGATGTCCGGCGTCACCAGCTGCGCCGGCGTGTGGTCGAAGGCGAGCGCCGGCTTGGGGTTCAGCTTGCGGATCTCCGACACCATGTCGGCGATGTCCTCGGCGTCCACCCCGCAGGCCTTCATCAGCCCCGGCAGGTTGCGCGCGGCCAGAAGCTCCAGATTGTCCAGCAGCGCGGCCATGGCCGGGTCCAGGCGGTTCTTCTCGCGCAGCTGGATGGCCAGGCATTCCTTCAGGGAGCGGGCGAAGATGCCCGGCGGGTCGAAGCGCTGGCAGGCGGCCAGCACCCGCTCCACCCGCTCCGGCTCGCAGCCGAGCTGGCAGGCCAGCCCCTCGACCTCCAGCCCGGGGAGCCAGCCGGCCTCGTCCAGGAGGTCGATCAGCGCCAGCCCGATCAGCTGGTCGCCAAGGTCGGGCAGGTCGATCTTGAGCTGCTCGGTCAGGTGGTCGCGCAGGCTCTTTTCGCCGCTGAGCGTGGCCTCAAGGTTGCCGTCGTCGTCCTCGAAGCCGCTCCGCCCGCCGCGCTCGTTCCACGAGCCGTAGACGTCGGACGAGCCGTCGGTGCCGTCGGTGAAGCGGTCGTCGGCGTAGACATTCTCGAAATCGGTGTCGAGAGGCGCGTCGGCGGCCGAGCCCAGGGTCTGCGACGCCGTCATCTCCACCGTGTCGCGGGTGCGCCCGTCGGGGACCGGGGCCGGCGGCTCATCCGCCGGGCCGGCCGGATCGGCCCCGCCCCCGGCCTCGCCCGCCATCTCGCCCCCCGTCTCGCCCCCCATCTCGCCGGGGCCGCCGTCGCGCTCGAGCAGGGGATTCTGCTCGATCTCCCGGTCCACGAAGTCGGAAAGCTCGATGTTCGACAGCTGCAACAGCTTGATCGCCTGCTGAAGCTGCGGCGTCATCACCAGGGTCTGGGCCTGGCGAAGGTCGAGGCGTTGAGTGAGCGCCATGGGCGGAATGACCGGGCTAGAGGCTGAACCGATCGCCGAGGTAGACCCGGCGCACGTCCTGGTGCGCCACGATCTCCGCCGGCTCGCCCTCCATTAGTACCACACCATCGTGCAAGATGTATGCCCGATCAACGAGGTCGAGCGTCTCCCGGACATTGTGATCGGTGATCAGGACGCCGATTCCGCGGTCGCGCAGATGGCCGACGAGGTCGCGGATGTCATTCACGGCGATGGGATCGATGCCGGCCAGCGGCTCGTCCAGTAGGATGAAATGCGGCTGCGAGGCCAGCGCGCGGGCGATCTCGACGCGCCGCCGCTCGCCGCCCGACAGGGCCAGCGCGGGGGCGCGGCGCAGGTGGGTGATGGAGAATTCCGCCAGCAGCTCGTCCAGCATCGTCTCGCGGGCGTCGCGGTCGCTCTCGACCACCTCCAGCACCGCGCGGATGTTGTTCTCCACCGTCATGCCACGGAAGATCGACGCCTCCTGCGGCAGGTAGCCGATGCCGAGCCGGGCCCGCCGGTACATGGGCAGGGAGGTGATGTCCTGGCCGTCGAGCAGGATGGTGCCCGAGTCGGAGGCGACCAGGCCGGTGATCATGTAGAAGCAGGTGGTCTTGCCGGCCCCGTTGGGGCCGAGCAGCCCGACCGCCTCGCCGCGCTGCACGCTGACCGAGACGTCGCGCACCACCGGGCGCTTCTTGTAGGCCTTGCCGAGATGCAGGGCGACCAGCCCCTCCGACGGCACGGCCTCCCCCCCGGGGTCGGCGGAGGCACGGGCGGGGACTGCGGAGGCGGGGTCGGCGGACCGGTGGTCGACGTCCATGGTCATCGCAAGGGCTTCGGAATCGGTCAGGTCAGGGCCGGGCCGGGCCGGGCCGGGCCGGCGCCGCGGCGGCACCCGGCTGCTGGCCGGGGACCAGCAGCCCGGTGACCCGGCCGCCGCCGGCGGGGCCCGCGACCACGCGGTTGATCTTGGTGTTCATGTTCATCTCCGCGGCCTCGCCGTTCAACTGGTTCTCGCCGCGCGTGATCCGCACGTCGCCGATGAGGACGGCCGTGTTGTCGGCCACCGAATAGACCAGCTTGTCCGACAGCGCCACGTCGGTGGCGGTGGTCACCACCACGTTGCCGGAGCCGTCGATGCGCTCCATGCGGGTGGTGCCGTCGGGGGCTTTGCCGAACTGGCCGATCAGCACGTCGGCGCGCAACCGGTCGCCCCCCCGCACCGCCACCGCGTCGCCGCGGGCCACCGCCATCTCCTTGGCCTCATAATACTCCAGGCTGTCGCGGGCGGTAACCACATCGGTGGGGGTGACCAATTTGAGGTTGCGCCCGGTCACCACCGCCACCTGCTTGTCGACGTCGTAGACGCCGCGGTCGCCGAAGACCTGCTGGGACGGGCTGACGATCCGCACCCGCCCCTCGGCGACGAGCTGGAAAACCTCGTTGCCCTTTCCGGGGACCTCCCGGTAGTAGGCGGTCAGCACGTCGGCATGGACGGTGCTGTCGCCCCGCCGGGCCGAGGCGCCGCCGCGCGCCACATAGGCGCGCACATCCTGGTGCCATTCGATGGCCTGCTCGGCGTTGACCTCGACCGGCAGGCCGCCGCTGCCCAGGCCGGGAAGCCCCTGGGCCGGCGCCGTGGCCGGCGGCAGGAGCAGCAGGCCGGCGGCCAGCGCGGCCGCGGCGGGACGGAGACGCACGCTCACCGTTTCGTTCCTCCGGGACCTTCGGCGGCCTGCACGTCGGCCTTGGACTGGTTCAGGAACACCATGGTCTTGCCGCGGTCGGACAGGCGGAAGCCCTGGGCGTTGATCTCGCCCTGCGGCCCCTGGCCGACCACCGGCACGTCGCCCCAGGCGGTGCCCTTGCGGACGTCGGCGTCCGCCGCCTCGGTGGTGAACTCGCTGCCGTCGTCGCGCAGCACGCGGACATGGCCGCGCATCTTCAGGATGCCGGTGACCTCATGGTACCAGCCCTGGTCGGAGCGGATGGTGACCCAGGTGCCGTCGGTCTCGGTCATTTCCGCCTCGGGCTGGTCGAGCAGCACGATGTCCGGCTGGTCGGCCGACTTGTCGGCCTGTGCGGCGACCACCGAGAAGGGCTGGTTGCGCTCGTCGGCGCTGACGTAGCGCGGCTTGAGCATTTCAAGCTGCCCCCGGTCGGCGGCGATCCTGGGTGTCGGAAGCTCGGTCAGCGACGGCCAGGCGGCGAGCAGGGCGAGCAGCGCCAGGGCCATCGCCGGAAGCGCGAACTTCATCAGGGTGACGAAGCGGCGGTAGAGCCGGCCGACCGGGCGGACGGCGCGGCGCCGGTGGAGGCGCACCGCCGCCCCGCCGGCCCGCAG
>JAEZHQ010000034.1 GCA_023416455.1 Pseudomonadota bacterium
GCCAGCGCCAGCGGCACGATGTCCCCGTAGATGGCCAGCGCCTTGGGCGTCAGCGTCAGCAGCGCCTTGCGGCGGTCGGTGTCGCCGGACTCGCGCAGGATCAGGTGGGAGGCCAGCATGCGGCTGATGGCGCGGCTGACCTGGACCTTGTCCATGGCCGTGCGCTGGGCGATCTCGCCGGCGCTCAGCGTTTCGCCGCCGCCCAGCACGGCGATGATCCGCCATTCCGGGATGGTGATGCCGAAGCGCTTCTCGTACAGCTTCGCCACCGTGTGGCTCACCGTGTTGGCCAGCACCGACATGCGGTAGGGCAGGAAGCGGGTCAGGTGGAGGGGCGGCGTCCCGGGCTTGGCGGGGAGGCGCTTGCGGCGGGCGGAGGGCATGGGGGGCGGCACATGGTTGCGGTCTGGTCCGGCCATCCTGCGCCTTGATTTTCTCCGCGCAACAGTTTCAAATGAAATTAGTGGGCGCGGCCCCGGCGGCCGGCGGGCGCCGAACGCGAGGATTGCGGGCCGGCCAATCCGGACAAGGGGAGGGAGGGACCCGGCATGAAGCTGGCAACCCTGAAGGCGGGCGGCCGCGACGGAACGCTCGTGGTGGTGTCGACGGACCTGGCGCGCTGCCGGGCGGTTCCCGGCGTCGCGCCGACCTTGCAGGCGGCGCTCGACCGCTGGGCGGAGCTGGCCCCGCGGCTGGAGGCGGCGGCCCGCGCGCTCGACGCCGACCCGGCGGCCGGCGAGCCCTTCGACCCGGCCCTGGCCGCCTCGCCCCTGCCGCGCGCCTACCAGTGGGCGGACGGCTCGGCCTACGTGAACCATGTGGAGCTGGTGCGCCGGGCGCGGGGTGCGGAGATGCCGCCCAGCTTCTGGACCGACCCGCTGATGTACCAGGGCGGCTCGGACTCCTTCCTGGGGCCGCGCGATCCCATCCCGGCGGCGGACGAGGCGCACGGCATCGACTTTGAATCGGAGATCGCGGTGGTCACCGACGACGTGCCCATGGGCACCACGGCGCAGGCGGCGCGCGGCCACATCAAGCTGCTGATGCTGGTCAACGACGTCAGCCTGCGCAACCTGATCCCGGCGGAGCTGGCCAAGGGCTTCGGCTTTTTCCAGTCGAAGCCGGCCTCCAGCTTCTCTCCCGTCGCGGTCACCCCGGACGAGCTGGGCGGCGCCTGGGACGGCGGCCGGGTCCGGCTGCCGCTGGTCACCCACCTGAACGGGGCGCTGTTCGGCCGGCCCGACGCCGGCGTCGACATGACCTTCGACTTCCCGACGCTGGTCGCCCACGCGGCGCGGACGCGCGCGCTCGCCGCCGGCTCCATCATCGGGTCGGGGACGGTCTCCAACAAGCTCGACGGCGGGCCGGGCCGGCCGGTGGGGCAGGGCGGCGTCGGCTATTCCTGCATCGCCGAGATCCGGACCATCGAGACCATCGAGACGGGCCGGCCGCACACCCCCTTCCTGCGCTTCGGCGACCGCGTGCGGATCGAGATGCTCGACGCCGCCGGCGCCAGCGTCTTCGGGGCCATCGACCAGACGGTGGTGCCGGGCGGAGGGCCGACGCCATGACCGACGGCCCGTCCGGGACGCCCGGCGCCCTCCACGTCATCAAGACCGAGCACCGCAACCTGCTGCGGGTGGTCAACCTGTTCGACATCATCCTGCGCGGCGCGGCCCCGGGGGAGCCGCCCGACTTCTCCCTGCTCGGCGCCATCGTCGATTATCTCCAGCGTTTCCCCGACACCCACCACCATCCCAAGGAGGACCGCTTCCTGTTCGCGGCGCTGCGCGCCCGCGACCCGGATTCCCACGGCATCCTCGACGAGCTGGAGGCCGAGCACACGCTGTGCCTGGCCGCCACCACCGGGCTCGCCGCGGCGCTGGACGCCTACCGGGCGGGCGCGCCGGGGGCGGACGCGGCCTTCCGCGCCGCCGCGGCCGACTACCGGCGGCTGCAACTCCGCCATCTCCAGAAGGAGGAGGGGGTGGTCATGCCGATGGCCCTGCGGGCGCTGCGCCCCGGCGACTGGGAGGCGATCGACGCCGCCTTCGCCGACAACCGCGACCCGCTGTTCAGCGAGGACGCGGAGGAGGAGGCGCGGGCGCTCTATTCGCGGATCGTGAATCTGGCCCCGGCGCCCTACGGGCTGGCCGACCCCCACCCCTGACGCGCGGCCGGGCGCGCGGAAAAAGGCGCCCGGGCCATGCCGGCCCGGGCGCGAGTGGGGTCTGTCGCGTCCGCATCACCCTCGCGATCAATGCTATCGCATTGATCTGTCGGGCTTTACCGGCGGCGCTCCGTGTTCATGCGCCGCCGGTATGAGGGGACGCCCCTTCACCCGTTGGACACCAGCCGCTCGGCCGGCGGGGCCTCCGGGATCTGCTGCGAGACGTAGCCTTCGCTGTGGATCATCCCGTCGCGGGCGCCCAGCGCCCGGGCGGCGCGGATGCAATCGTCGACGAAGGCAGGGCTGCCGGCGGCGAACACGCTGTGCGCCGACAGGTCGGTGAAGAGGGTGGGCAGGATGGCCGGGATGCGGCCTTGCAGCCCGTCGCACGGCTCCCGGGTCAGGGTGTAGCGGAAGGTGAAGTTGCGGTGCCGGGCCTCCCAATAGGCCATCAGGCCGCGGTCGTAGACGTCCTCCAGCCGGCAGGCGGAGAACAGCAGGGTCACCGGCTGGCGGTAGCCGCGCCGCAGCGCGGCGTCGGCCAGCGCCAGGATGGGGGCGAGGCCGGAACCGGCGGCCATGCACAGCACCGGGGAGTCCACCGAGGGGTCGCCGATGAAGGTGCCGTAGGGGCCGGACAGCTTGACCATCGCCCCGACCGCCAGCGTGTCGTGGATCCAGCCGCTGGTGACCCCGCCGTCGGCGCGGGTGACCTGGAGCACGATCTCGCCGTCCGGCCGCGGCGCGTTGGCGATGGAGTAGCAGCGCGGCGGGATGCCGGCCGCCTCGTTGCCCAGCATGACGTACTGCCCCGGCCAGTAGCGCATCGGCTGGCCCAGCGGACGCAGCAGCAGCTCGACGATGCGCGGCGTGCGCTGGATGCGGTCGGTGACGATGAACAGCACATTCTCGCGCGGCGGGAACAGCTTGGGCTGGGCGTCGGCGGTGCCGAACTCGATGACCAGCTCCTCGGAGATCGGCTTGGCCATGCACATCAGGCCGTAGCCGTCCTTCCGCTCGGCCTGGGACAGCGCCATGTCCAGCACCATGCCCTGGTCGAACTGGCCGCTCAGCACCTTGACCTTGCATTCGCCGCAGGCCCCGGCGCGGCAGTTGTTGGGCAGCGCGTAGCCGGCCTGTTCCAGCGCCGAAAGGACGGTCTCGCCCTCGCGGCACTCGACGTCGCGGCCCGAGGGGTGGAGGCGGATGCGGCTCACGGGACGAGTCCTCCCAGACTCTTGATGGTGTCACGGTCGGGTGGGGCGGTGCGGACGACGCGGCCGGCGGGGCGGAGCCCCGCCGGCCGCGGGCCGGTGTCGCGCCAGCCGCCCGGAGGGCGGCGTCAGAACCGTCCGCCCGGAGGGCGGAGTCAGAAGACGGGAATGATCTCGTCCATGTCGACCTCGCGGATCTCCTCGCCGGTGATGCCCACCTCGGGGATGGCCGGGAAGGGGATGGAGTAGCGGTCGAGCACCCCCTTGAGGTTCAGCATGGCGTTGCGCCAGTTTTCCTTCTTGGCCTCGTAGTCGGGGATGTGGAAGCCGGCCTTGCGGGCGACCGCCTCGGCCTCGCGCTGGTTGGCGATGAAGTCGTCGGGCAGGTCCCAGAACTGCGGCGGCGGCTCGAACAGGACGGCCGACAGGAACAGGTAGCCGGCGCGGATCTGCTTGGTGATGACGGCGCGGTCCTCGACCTGAAGGTGCGGGTAGTCGCGCTCCATCACCGACATGCAGATGGCCATGTGGCGGCCCTCGTCGCGGCCGATGTTGCGGAAGGCCTCCTTGAAGACCGGCTCGCGGCAGCCCGCGGCCATCTGGTGGAAGATGGTCGCCGCCGCGATCTCGCCCATCAGGAAGGAGCTGAACAGCACGGCCAGGGAGTATTTCGCCACCGCCTTCTTGTAGCCCTCCCAGTAGCGGCCGCCGTTGTAGTAGAGCCAGTGGGCGTTGCGCTGGAGGCGCCGGCCCAGCTCGGTCCGCGGCTGGTGGGTCAGCGGGCTGCTCGACTCCAGCAGCCGGGTGATGGCCATCCCGCACATCTGCTCGTGGTTCTGCTCGTCCCGGGTGACGGAGAAGAAGCAGCGGCGGACGGGATCCTCCTCGTGGACCTCGTAGGTCTTGATCAGCGCGTGGGCGAACACCGGCGGGGCCGAGGCGTCGAACACCGACAGGATGGTCCACCAGTAGGCGATCGCCTCGCGCTCCTCCCACGAGTATTTGGACACGTCGAAGCTGTCCCACGGCAGCTTGGCCGGATCCCAGACCTCGCGCTGCGCCGCGGTCCACACCTCTTCCAGCTTGCGGGTGTGGGATTCCCAGGACAGCGGATAGACGTTGGGCTGCGGCGTGTCCGGCGGGAACTCCATGGTGTTGGCGATCGGGGTGTAGTCCTTGGCCATCCGGCATTTCCTCCATGAGGTTTGCGGGGCGGGGGCGCGTCGGCGTCCGCCCGGTCCCCGACTGGCCCGTTCGGGGCGTTGGGGCGCAGGTCCTGCACCCGGGATGGCCGCTAACGTGACACACCGTATTGTGATCATCAACAGGAATCTGTATCGCTTTAGGGGCGGCCCGGTCTGGGAGCCAGTTGATTGAATTTCCTTGATATTTCTGAGGAAAAGAGAGGCGTTCGCCGCGCTGCGACGCGGAAATTCAACGAAATTGTGGTTTGGTGTATCGCTTTTTGGGAGAGGCGGCGGGCTCGCCCCGGCCGCTCCGGGCGGATCCGCTCAGCCGACGGCGCCGCGCTGGGCCAGTTCGCGGACGCTGCCCGCCTCGTCCTCCAGCAGCCCGCCGAAGCGGGCGTAGAAGGACGGCTGCGCCTCGGGCAGCGGGCCGTTGGCGGTGGTCAGCGCCGTCATCAGGAAGGATTCCGACGGCCGGCGGACGAGGCGGTAGAGGTTGCGCGTCAGCATGCGCGATTCCTGCCCCGGCCAGTCGGGCGGCAGCAGGTCGGGCGGCAGCATGGGGTCGCGCAGCAGGATGCGCCGGAAGTCGTGGATCATCAGCGTGCGCAGCACGAAGCAGGTGCGCGGGTCGGGCGTATCCGCCGCGTCGAGGGCCTGCCACACCGGACGGAAGCGGTCGAGGAAGCCGGCGTAGTCGCGCTCCAGCTGGTCGACGTCCCAGAAGCCGCGCACCAGCTCCCGCAAGGGGCCGTAGCCCGAGGCGCGGTCGTGCGTCGCCTTCATGTGGACCACCTTGTCGGCGATCCCCAGCTCGGCCAGCAGGCGGTGCATCGCCGCCTCGTCGCAGTTGGGATGGGCGAAGACGTTGCCGGCGGCGGCCCCGAACCCCTGCCAGACCAGCTCGCGCCGCAGCCTCTCGCGGGTTTCCTGGTCCAGCGCGTTGGGCGGCACCATCAGCAGGTGCCAGCCGCGGTCCCAGCCGCGCAGAAGCGGCGCGTAGATGCGCCGCTCCGCCGCCGCGAAGCGTTCGTGCCCGCTCTCGGTGACCCGGTAGAAGCTGCGCCGGCCGATCTGCGTGTTGGTCAGCCAGTCGTCCTTGCACAGACGGAAGACCGAGGTGCGGACGATGCGCTCGCTCAGCCCGAAATGCGCCATCAGGTCGATCAGGCTGCCCAGCCAGGCGGAGCCGCCGTGCGGCAGGACCGCGTCGCCGTAGGCCGTGATGATCAGCGACTTCGCCCGCGGCGCCAGGGATTCGGTCAGTGGGGCGACGAGGTCTTCGGGACGGCGCGGGCGGGGCATGCTCGGGGCCTCTCACGGATGGTCGGGAGCGCGGGCGGCGGGGGCCGGTGGCGGCGGGATGCGCATCGGTGTGATACCAACTTTATAGAGGATACGGCTTGCGCCTGGCTACACCGGCAATCGCGGCCCGCGCTCCCGAGTGGGATCCTAATATCATGATCAAAAAGAGAAATTTCTTTCATCTCTTACTGCTTGCGGTGGCGGAGTCCGCCGAATTTCCGTTTGACAACCCTGAATGTGATACACTACCGTCCGTTCAATAACACAGTTTGTGTCATAACGTCGACACCTTGCGACCGACCCGGGACAATCCCGCCGGGGGGCGCCCGGGCGAAGCGGCGAGGACGGAGGAAACATGCCCAGAACGTGGAAGACCTACGACAAGGGCGACCCGCTTCCGGAGGGCTACCGGACGGCGTTGCTGCATCTGATGTCGTTCCAGGGGGATTCCGAATACGCCGGCGCGCAGCGCGTGGCGGAGAACATGCGCTTCGCCCCGCGGCCGGAAGAGGCCTACCGCCTTTCTAAGAAGGTCATGGAGGAGATGGGCCACGCCTACTATGTCTGGAATCTGATGCAGGATCTGGGCGTGGACGTCGACGCGCGGCTGCGCGAACTGGTCGCCCATCCGGACGATCCCGACCCGGCCAAGGTCAACGTCATCAACGGCTTCCGCCGCGCCAACTGGG
>JAEZHQ010000205.1 GCA_023416455.1 Pseudomonadota bacterium
CCGTCGCCCCGCGCCGCCGCGGCTGCGCCGGCGTCGAGGAGGCGGTCGGCGCCGCCGAGGGTGGCGGCGACGACGAGGCGGCGGTTGCCGCCGCCGTCGCGGACGGTGCCGATGCGCATCAGAGCACCTTCCCCGGATTCATGATGCCGAGCGGGTCGAAGAGGCCCTTGATTCCCCGCATCAGCCCCATCTCGGCCGGCCCCTTGAAGGCGGCGAGCTGGCTGCGGATGCTCTGGCCGATGCCGTGCTCGGCGCTGATGGTGCCGCCGAGCGCGATGGCCAGTTCGTGGACGCGGGCGTTGACGGCGTGGGCGATGGGCTCCAGCGGCTCGCCGGAGGCGCGCACCGCCTCGGGCAGGATGACCACCAGATGCACGTTGCCGTCGCCGATGTGGCCGACCGCCACCACCCGCGCGTCGGGCCGCAGCGCCTCCACCTCCGCGGTGGCGCGGGTCACGAAGTCGGGGATGCGCGAGATCGGCACCGCGGTGTCGTGGCCGATGACCACCCCGCTCTTGCGGTTGGCCTCGGACACGCTGTGGCGCAGCTTCCACAGCGCCGCCGCCTGGGCGCCGCTGCGGGCGATCACGGCGTCGGCGACGTGGCCGGCCTCCATGGCGGCGGCCAGCGTCTCCTCCAGCATTCCGGCGAGGTCCTGGCCGGCCAGCGTGTCGGTGACCTCGACCAGCAGGTACCAGGGCGCGCGCGCCGCCATCGGCCGCACCGTGTCCGGCACATGGGCGAGCACGGCGGCGAGCTGGCCTTCCGACAGGATCTCCGCCGTGGTGACGCGGTCGCCGAGCGCGCCGCGCAGGCGCTCGAACACCGCCAGCGCGTCCTCGATGGCGGGCAGGGCGAGCAGCGCGGTGCCGGCGCTGCGCGGCGCCGGGAACAGCTTCAGCGCGGCGCCGGTGATAACGCCCAGCGTGCCCTCGGCGCCGATGAACAGGTGCTTGAGCGCGTAGCCGGTGTTGTCCTTGCGCAGGGCGCGCAGGCCCTCCCACAGCGTGCCGTCGGGCAGCACCACCTCCAGCCCGAGCACGAGGTCGCGCATGGGGCCGTAGCGCAGGACGGCGGTGCCGCCGGCGTTGGTGGCGATGTTGCCGCCGATCTGGCAGGTGCCCTCGCTGCCCAGGCTCATCGGGAACAGCCGGTCGGCCTCCCCGGCGGCCCGCTGCACCTCGGCCAGCGTGCAGCCGGCGTCCACCGTGATGGCGTCGTTGTGGCGGTCGAGCGACCGGATGCGGTTCATCCGCGCCAGGCTCAGCACCAGGGCGGAGCCCGAGGCGTCGGGGATGGCGCCGCCGCAGACCCCGGTGTTGCCGCCCTGCGGCACCAGCGGCACCCGCCGCTCGGCGCACAGCCGCACCAGGGCGGCCACCTCCGCCGTGGCGGCCGGGCGGGCGACGCAGCGCGCCGCCCCCCGGTAGCGCCCGCGCCAGTCGGCAAGGAAGGGCTCGGTGTCGGCCGGTCCGGTCAGGACGTTGGCCGGCCCGACGATGGCGCGGGCGCGGTCGAGGAAGGTCGCGTCGAGGGCGGTGTCCATGGCGTCCTAGAGCCCCAGATAGGCGGTCTTGATGCGGGGATCGGCGAGCAGGGTCTGGGCCTCGTCCTCCATCACGACGCGGCCGGTCTCCAGCACATAGGCGCGGTCGGCCAGCCGCAGGGCGAGGTCGACGCGCTGCTCCACCAGCAGGACGGTGATGCCGGCGCCGTGCAGGCTCTTGATTGTGTCGGCCAGCGTGTCGACCATGATCGGGGCGAGGCCGAGCGACGGCTCGTCCAGCATCAGGCACTTGGGGTTGGCCATCAGGCCGCGGGCGATGGCCACCATCTGCTGCTGGCCGCCGCTCATGGTGCCGGCCTTCTGGGTGCGGCGCTCCTCCAGGACCGGGAACAGCCGGTAGATCCAGCGCAGCCGCTCGGCGAAGCCCATGGCCCCGGGCCGGCCGCGCAGGGCGCCCAGCTCCAGATGCTCCAGGACGGTCATCTCCGGGAACAGCAGGCGGCCCTCCGGCACATGGACGACGCCGCGCTCGATCACCTGGTGCGGGGCCAGCCGGTCGATGCGCTCGCCGTCGAAGGAAATGCTTCCCCCCGACGCCCGCAGCAGGCCCGAGATGGCCTTCAGGGTCGTCGTCTTGCCGGCGCCGTTGGAGCCGACGAGGGTGACGATCTCGCCCTCCGCCACCGTCAGCGACACGTCGTGCACCGCCTCGCGGTGGCCGTAGCGCACGCTCAGTCCTTCGACCTTAAGCATCGACCTGCTCCCGTCCCAGATACACGCGGATCACCTCGGGGTCGTTGAGGACCTGGGCCGGCGGGCCTTCCGCGATCTTCACGCCGTGGTCGAGCACGAACAGCCGGTCGCAGACGCTGGCCACCACGCGCATGTGGTGCTCGACCAGAAGGACGGTCACGCCGCGGGCGCGGATGCGCCGGATCATCTCGACCAGGCGCTGGCCCTCCTCGGGGTTCATGCCGGCGGCCGGCTCGTCGAGCAGCAGCAGGCGGGGCTCGGCGGCCAGCGCGATGGCGATCTCCAACCGCCTCTGCTCGCCGTAGGACAGCGCGTCGGCGAGCACCTCGGCGCGGTGGTCGAGGTCGCAGAAGGCCAGCGTCTCCATCGACTTGCGGCGCAGCTCCTCCTCCTCGCGGCGGAAGGCGGCGGTGCGCAGGATGGCCGCCGGCCAGCCGGCCCGGGTGGTGCGGAAGGCGGCGCTGCGCACGTTGTCGAGCGTGCTCAGGCTGGGGAACAGGCTGGTGATCTGGAAGGTGCGGGAGACGCCGCGCTGCCCCATGACGTGCGAGGGCAGGCCGGTGCAGTCGGCGCCGTCGAACGTGATGCGGCCCGAGGACGGCGGCAGCGAACCGCCCAGCATGTTGAACAGCGTCGTCTTGCCGGCGCCGTTCGGCCCGATCAGCCCGACCACCTCGCCCTTGCGGACCGTCAGGTCCACGTCGCGCACCGCGGTCAGGCCGCCGAAGACGCGGGTCAGGCCGGTCACCGCCAGGATTTCGGTGGTCACTTGGCACCTCCTTCGGCGTTGGGCAGGGTGTTGGGCGCGGCGTCGCCGCCGGCCGGCGCGTCGGTGCCGGCGGTGCGGCGTCCGCGCCAGCGGTGCCACAGGCTGACCATGCCGCCGGGCAGGAAGACCACGGTCCCGGTCAGCAGCGCGGCGAAGACGACCATGCGCAGCGGGCCGGCGACGCGCAGCGACTCCAGCAGGCCGATGTAGACCAGCGCGCCCAGGATCGGCCCGACGATGGTGCCGCGGCCGCCGATGATGACCACGATGATCAGCGCCGCGACGTTGTGGACGCCCATGATGTCCGGGGTGATGACCTTGATGTAGTGGGCGTAGATGGCGCCGCCGAGGCCGGCGATGGCGGTCGCCACGACGAAGCCCAGCAGCTTGGTGTGGAAGACGTTGACGCCGAGCGACGCGGCCAGCGGCGCGTTCTCGCGCACCGCGATGAAGGCGCGCCCGGTGCGGCTGGCGAGCAGGGCGTGGCACAGGTAGGCGACGGCCAGCACCAGGGCCAGCACCAGATAGTAGGTCTCCCGCGCGTCGGCGAAGGTCACCGGCCCCAGCGACAGCGGCGGGATGTTGGAGATGCCCATGGGTCCGCGCGTCAGGTCCACCCAGTGGTTGGTGACGGTGAACAGGATCGACCCGAAGCCCAGGGTGAGGATCGCGAACTGCGGGCCGACCACGCGCAGCGCCGCGTAGCCGATGACGAGGCCGAACAGGGCCGCCACCACCGCCGCCAGCGGCAGGCCGACCAGGGGCGGCAGCCCGTACTGGGTGGAGAGGATGGCCGAGGTGTAGGCGCCGACGCCGACGAAGGCGGCGTGGCCGAAGGACAGCTCGCCCAGATAGCCGATGATGATGTTGAGGCTGAGCGCCAGCAGCGCGTAGAGCATCCACAGCACCAGCAGGTGCTCCAGATAGGCGTTCCCGGCCAGGAGGGGCAGGACGGCGAGCAGCAGCGCGCCACCGGCCAGGCCGACGGATTGGGTGTTCATCGCAGCCCCCTTGCGGTGCTGAACAGGCCGTTGGGGCGCCACAGCAGGACCGCGATGATCATCGCGTAGCCGATCGCCTCCATGAAGCCGAGGGAGATGTAGCCGCCGCCCAGCGATTCGATGACGCCGAGCAGGAGGCCGGCGAACAGTGCGCCGGTGACGCTGCCCAGCCCGCCCATGATGACCACGATGAAGCCCTTCAGCACCGCCCAGTTGCCGATGGTCGGGAAGATCATCACCGTGGGGGCGACCAGCGCGCCGGAGAGCGCCGCCAGGCCGCAGGCGAGAGCGAAGGTGTAGCTGTGCACTAGCCCGATGTTGATTCCGGTGAGCGCCGCGCCGTCGGGATTCTGCGCCGTCGCCCGCATCATCTTGCCGAAGCGCGAGTAGCGGATGAACAGGTAGACCGCGACCAGCGCCACCACCGCCGCCGCGAAGACCAGAACCCGCTGCTCGGTCAGCGTGACCGTCCCGATGTCCAGGATTTCGTCGGCGTAGGGGCTGGCGACATACTTTGGATCGGCGCCGAACAGAAGCTCGCCGCTGTTGGCGATCAGCAGCGCCAGGCCCAGGCTGGACAGCAGGATGGTGAACTCGTGGTCGCGGCGCAGCGGCCAGAAGATCAGCTTGTTGGCGCCGATGCCGATGCCCGCCACCACCACCGCGGCGAGGGCCGCCGCCGTGAGATAGTCAAGACCCAGCATGATGCCGATGAAGTAGGTCAGATAGGCCCCGAGCATGTAGAACTCGCCGTGGGCGAAATTCACGATGCGCAGGACTCCGAAGACCAGCGTCAGCCCGGTGGCGATGAGCACATAGGCCATGCCGTTGACCAAGCCGTTCGCGATCTGCTGGGCGAAGACGGTGAAATCCATGGAGGTCGTATCCCTTGTCGGCGCGGCCGGGGAGGGCCGGGGGATGGCGGCATCCCCCGGCCCCGGCGAACCGGCGGCCGTCAGTCGCGGACGGCGACGATCTGCTTGTTCTTGACCTGCACGAGATGGAGAGGCTGGGTCGCCTGTCCCTGCTCGGAGAAGCGGACGTTGCCGAGCACCGTCGGGATTTCCTGCGACTTCAGGTACGCGGCGATCTTGTCGTAGGCGCGGGGGTCGCCGGCGGAGTCGGTGGCGGCGGCCAGCAGCTCGATCGCCTGGGCACCCAGCGCCGCCAGGAAGGACGGCTCGTTCTTGTAGGACTTGCGGTACTGCTCAAGCCAGGTCTTCATCGACGGCTGGCCGTTGTCCTCCACGAAGGGCGAGGCGGAATAGACGTTCTCCAGCGACGAGCCGGACAGCTCGACCAGCTTCGGGTTCATGTTGCCGGCCGACGCGATGACCTTGCCGCGGAAGCCGGACTGGCGGATCTGCCGGTAGATGGTGGCGCCCTGCGAGGTGTTGATGGCCGCCACGTAGATCGCTTCGGGGTTCAGCGACTTCAGCTTGGTCAGGGCGGTGGTGAAGTCGGTGTCGGTGCGGTTGTAGAACTCATGCCCCTTCACCTCGATGCCGCAGCCGCCGAGCAGCCGGGTGTAGTTGTCGAGTTCCAGCCGTCCCCAGTCGTCGTTGACGTTGATGAAGGCGATCGACTTCGGCTTGATGCGCTCGCAGACGGCCTTGGAGTAGAAGTTCGACATCATCGCCGAGGTGGCGTTGAGGCGGAACAGGTACTTGTGGCCCTCCTCGGTGACCTTGGGGTGCTGGGAGCTGGTCATCACGGTGATGACCTTGTCGCGGGTCACTTCCTTCATGGACAGCGCCACGGCGCTGAACCAGCCGCCGATGATGAAGTCCACGTTGTCCTGCTCGATGGCCCGCTTGGCGGCGCTGACGCCGTCCTCGGGCGACCCCTTGTCGTCGTAGGTGATCAGCTCCAGCTTGCGGCCGCCGGCGACGCCGCCCTTGGCGTTGATGATGGCGGCGGCGGCCTGGGCGCCTTCCAGGCCGAGCTGGCCTTCGAAGGCGCCGGTGCCGCTCATCGGGCCGATGACGGCGATGCGCACCGGGGGCTGCTGCGCCATCGCCCCCGCCGAGGGGACGACCAGGGCGAGCGCCGCCGCTGCGGCAATCAGATCACGCCTTCCAAGCATGGATTCCTCCGTTGTTTGTCTGTTCGTTGGGTCCGCGCGCCGTCAGGCGCCCGTGAGATAGCGCTTCTGCAACTCTTCGATCTCGGGGAAGCCGATGAAGTCGATGAAGCTGTTGTGGTCGGTGACGGGGCGCGGCAGGTCGCGGCTGGAGTGCCGCTGCGCCAGCGCCGCCAGGTTCTCCTTCAGCGCGGAGACGGCGGTCATCAGCGGCACCAGCGCGTAGGTCGCCAGGCCGGCCACCTCCTCCACCTCGGCCGGCGACAGGTCGCGCTCCAGCCAGCCCAGAAGCTGGAGCGACAGGGGGACGCCGCAGGCCTGGCGCATCGCCCGCAGACCGTCGATGCTGTTGAAGCACTTGCTGATCGGCTGGATGACGTCGGCGCCGGCGGCGACGTAGGCGCGCCCGCGCTCCATCGCCGCTTCGGGATCGACCACGTCGGTGCGGGCGACGATCAGCATGTTGGGGTCGCGGCGGGCGGCGACCGCCGCCTTGATCTTGTTGACGCCTTCCTCCAGCGGGATCACCTCGACCCCGCCGACGCAGATCGGGCAGCGCTTGGGCGCCACCTGATCCTCCATGATCACCGCCGAGACGCCGGCCGCCTCGAACTCGCGGATCGTGCGCATGACGTTGATGGCGTTGCCGTAGCCGGTGTCGATGTCGGCGATCACCGGGAAGTTGACGGCGGAGACGACGTTGCGCACCACCGTCAGGTTCTCGGACATGGTGTAAAGCTCGGCGTCCGGCTGCCCCAGGAAGGAGGCGGACACGCCGAAGCCGGAGGTCATCACGGCGTCGAAGCCGGCGGCCTCGATGAAGCGGGCCGACAGGGCGTCGTAGGCGCCCGCCGTCCACACCGTCTTCTGGGCCAGCACCCGCTGGCGGAACTCAGCTCCCCTGGGCATGTGCGCTTTCCTTGCGTTGGCGTTGTTCGTCGGCCTGGCGTTTCAGGTAGGGGACCAGCCCGCCGGCCTCGAGCATCTCGGCGTCGGCCTGGGGGGTCGGCTCGAAGGCGATGGCGGTGCCCTGCGTGTGGTTGCGCAGGAGGCCGGCCGCCCAGTCCACCTCCAGCTCGTCCCAGCGCCGCACGAAGCCGAGGATTCCGGGGCAGCTCACCTGGGGGAAGCCCATGCTGATCTCGCCGCGCCAGTAGCCGGGCGAGAAGGACTCCGCGATCACCCCGGCGATGCCGAGATGGCGCATGGCCCGCATGGGCGGGTAGTGCGGGTGGCCGTAGCCGAAATTCTCCGCCCCCACCAGCAGGTCGCCGGGCCGCACCTGCGCGGCGAAGTCGGGGTCGTAGGACTGCATGGCGAGCCGGGCCAGCTCCTCCACGTCGGTGATCTTGATGTTCTTGACGCCGACGATCTGGTCGACGTCGAAGTTGACCTCGTCGAAGATGAAGGCGGCGCGGCCGCGCAGGTTCTGCAAAGCCATGGCGGACCTCACAGGTAGGGGCGCGGATCGGCGATCCGGCCCTCGACGGCGGAGGCTGCGACCACCGCGGCGTTGCACAGGTAGATCTCGGAGTCCGGGCTGCCCATGCGGCCCCGCACGTTCAGCGTGCCGGTGGAGACGGCGCGCTGGCCGGCGGTCATGGTGGCGATCCGGCCGAAGCAGTAGTCGCAGCTGGGCGAGGAGACGAAGGCGCCGGCCTCCACCAGCGGGGCGATCAGCCCCTCGCGGGCCGCCGCCGCCATCAGCTCCTGGCTGGTCGGGACGATGTGCAGCGACACCCCGGCCTTGACCTGGCGCCCGCTCAGCACCCGGGCCGCCGCGCGCAGGTCCTCCAGCCGCCCCGACGCGCAGGAGCCGAGATAGCCGGCCTGGATCTCCAGCCCGAGGAAGTCCGTCAGGTCGCGGGTGTCGGCCGGGGTCGGCGGCACCACGACGACCGGCTCCAGCGCCGACAGGTCGACCTCGTGGACCGCCGAGTAGCTGGCGTCGGGGTCGCTCGACACCGGGTCGAGCCGCTTGCGGGCGCGGGGCAGGGCGTAGTCCAGCCGCACCGGGTCGGGGTTGACGATGGCGGTCAGCGCCCCGGTGAACATGGCCAGGCCGGTGATGGTCTGGAGGCCCTCGGTCGACATCGCGGCGGCGGCCGGCCCGCCGATCTCCAGCACCTGGAAGCGGCAGGAGGCGGGGCCGAGCACGCGGACCAGATGGTGGAAGACGTCGCGCGCCATGACGCCGGGCCGCAAGGCCCCGTGCAGGTTGACCCGCACGGTGTGCGGCACGCGCAGGGCCACGGTGTCGCTGACGAAGGCTTCCATGACGTTGCGGCGCAGCCCGATGGCGAGCGTGCCGAAGGTGCCGAGCTGGCTGACGTGGCCGTCGAAATGGACGACGAAGGCGCCGGGCGTGGCGTAGCCGACCTCGCAGGCCACCTGATGGCCGATGCCGCGCCGCTCGAACAGCGGCACGCCGTTCTCCGCGCACCAGGTGCGCGTGTTGATGTGCAGCTCCTCCTCCTTGGCGGTGGCGGTCGGCACCATGTGGTCGATGAAGATGCCGAAGCGCTCCGGCTCGGCGACCCGCTCGATGCCGAAATCCTCCTTCATGGTCTTGAAGTAGACGTCGGTGTAGCCGGGGAAGTCGTAGGCGAGGACGAAGTCCGGCTTCGCCTTGATGTCCTGGCCGGCCCTCACGGCGGGCAAGCCCGCCGCGCGCGCCAGGATCTTCTCGGTGATGGTGTAGCCCATGGCTTGCGGTCTCCGATGCCCGACGGGGCGGGTCAGGGGGCTCAGTCGAGCCCGAGCGAGCCCGGGTTCATCAGCCCCTGCGGGTCGACGGCGCGCTTGACGCCCTCCAGCAGCGACCAGGTCTCCGGGGTCAGGATCTCGCGGAAGGGATAGTCGCGGGCGACCTGCCAGCTGACGCCGCCCAGGCCGGCGTACAGCTCCTGGGTGCCGCGGCGCAGCTCGGCCACCGCCTGCCGGGCCGCCGGGTTGGCCGGGCGGTCGCGCCAGGGCCGGACCACGTCCTCGCCCAGGCTGGCGGCGTGCAGCGGGGTGATCTCGTCCTCCCAGTAGAAGGCCGGCTCCAGGAAGAAGTCGTTGCCCACCGTCATCGTCATCACCGAGTAGATGATGCCGTGCTGCTCCATGAAGGCGCGCTTGGAGGCGAAGAAGCTGTCGTTGGCCTCGATCACCTTGGCGGCGTCGCTCAGGGGGAAGACGGCGTGGATGGGCACCCAGCGCTGGCCGTCGCGGCCGAGCATGCCGCGCACCGGCCCGAAGGGCTTGGAGCGCATCACCTTCGGCACGGTGTTCTCGATCTCGGTGCCGTGGCGCCGGCCGATGGCGCGCAGCGTCTCCAGCGAGTGCTGAAGCTCGCCGGGCGTGCGCCCCTCGACCACGAGGTGGAGCGTGAAGTTGTGGGCCTTGAGGAAGGCGGTGCCCGCCGCCGCCACGCCCAGCGCGTCGCGGGCGCCCTGGAGCAGCGACTTGCCGGCCTTGGCCACGTTGCCGAGCGTCTTCAGCCCGTCCATCAGCTTGTTGACGCTGGCCGAATGCTCGACCTTGGTGCGGTCGATGCCGAAGCCCTCGGAGATGCAGCGCGCCCGCGCCATCTCGACCTGGGCGGCGGCCATGGCCTGCATGGTCTGGAAGCCGAAGGACAGGAAGTCGACGTGGCCGGGGCGCGGGAACAGGCGCAGCGTGGCCGACAGCTTGAGGCCCATGGCCCCGGTGTCGCCGAGGAACAGCCCGGTCAGGTCGGGGCCGCCGGAGCGGGTGAAGGGCTTGGTGTTGAGCCGCCCGCCCGATCCCGTCGTCACCTTGCGGCCGTCGGCCAGCGCCACGGTGACGCCCATCACCGTCTCGGCCACCGTGCCGTGGATGCCGGAACCGAAGAAGGCGCTGTTCTGCGACAGCGCGCCGCCGATGGTGGCGTTGATCCCCGACAGCGGCCCCCAGTAGCCGGTGCGCAGGCCGGTGCCCTCCAGCGCCTCGTTCAGCTTGGCCCAGGTGCAGCCGGCCTCGACCGTGACGTAGAGGTCGTCGGCGTTCAGCTCGACGATGCGGTCGAGCTTGCGGTTGTCGATGACGATGGAGTCCGGCCGCTTGGGCAGGTAGCCCTTGGTGTAGGACATGCCGCCGCCGCGCGGCACGACGGCGACCCCCGCCCGCGTCGCCGCGGCCACGGCGGCGGCGGCCTGGTCGGCGGTGGACGGCAGCACGATGGCCAGCGGCGCCACGCCGGGCTGCCAGAACACGTCGTTGGCGTAGTAATTGCGGCTTTGGTCGTCGGCCAGCACGGCGTCGGTGCCGACGGCGGCGCGCAGGTCGTCGAGCAGGGTGGCCGTGCCTTCGAGGGCGGCGGTGCTCATCGGAAATCCTCTTTGGTCTTGAAAGGGTCTTGGCCTCGGGCTGCCTCAGCCGAGAGGCTCGAAACGGAACGTCTCGCCGCTGCGGCGGACATAGCCGGTGTGGGGCGCCCCGAAATGGGCGGGGAAGACCAGGGCCTCGCGGTCGGCCGCGAAATCCAGCAGCCGGCGGCGCGTCGCCACGGCCTGCTCCTGGTCCTCGCAGAATCGGCTGTTCCAGTCCGGGCGGCGGATCTGCATGGGCTGGTGCAGGCAGTCGCCGGTGAACACCGCCGCCTGCCGGTCCGCTTCCAGCTTCACGAAGAGCTGGCCGGCGGTGTGGCCGGGGGCCAGCTCGACCGTCAGCCCGTCGAGGACGCGGTCGCCGTCGTCGATCAGGTCGACCAGCCCGGCCTCCCACACCGGCAGAACGCTGTCCTCCATGACCGGGGCGTTGCCCGGCATGGTCACCAGCCCGCCGTCCGGCTTGCGCCAGTGCTCGAACTCCCTGGCGCCGTAGAGATAGCGGGCGTTGGGGAAGGTGGGGACCCAGCGGCCGTCCACCAGCCGCGTGTTCCAGCCGACATGGTCGATGTGCAGGTGCGTGTTGATGACGAGGGTCACGTCCTCGGGCTGCACGCCGGCCTCCGCCAGGCGCTGGAGGTAGGGCTTGTCCAGCATGTGGAAGCGCTGGAAGGCGGGGGTGTCGCGGGGTTTGTCGTTGCCGCAGCCGGTGTCGATCAGGATGACGTGGCGGTCGCTGCGGATCAGCCAGGAATGCATGCTCGACATCAGCCGGCGCGACGCCGGGTCGAGAAAGTTCGGGCCGGCGAGGTCCGGGCTCTCGGCGAGGATGGCCTCGTCGTAGGCGGGAAACAGGAATCCCGGGTCGAAGCCGGGAGTCAGCATTTCCTCGATCCGCGTGATGGTGAACCCACCCAGGGCGATGGTGTGCATGCGCCTCCCCTCGTGCCATTTGTTTGTTTGTTCGGTCAGGAAACCATTTGCTCTGGGCTGTGTCAACAGGCAATTATAGTATCATCGTACAACACAGCGCCGCCGCATTCCCGGGGTGCCCTAAGGGGACGAGATCGGGCTTGCGCGACGCCGCGAGACGAACGAATGCTACCGACGCGGGATGTCCCCGCCCGGTCCGGGCACGGCGGCTGCACCATCGATAAAGGTTTTGCGTATGGACAATGATCAGGACGACACCCAGGGCACGGACCAGGGGACGGAAAGGAACGGCCTCAGCGTCCGTGCCGTGTCCCGTGCGCTCGCGGTGCTCCGGAGCTTCTACCAGGAGGGGCCGGCGCTCTCGCTGACCGAGGTGGCGGGCGCCGCCAAGCTCGACAAGGGCACGGCCCGGCGCATCCTGCTCACCCTGGTCCAGGACGGCTTCGCGGTGCTCGATCCGCAGACCCAGAAATACAGCCTCGGTCTGGAGATTCTGAAGCTGGCCGCGGCGGTGCCGGAACGGCGCGACCTCCGGCAGATCGCCTCCTCCATCCTGTCGCGCCTGGCCAAAACCACGGGCAGCACGGTCTTCCTGTCGGTGTATCACGACGGGGCCGCGGTCTGCCTGGACCAGTTCCACAGCGACCGCTCGGTGGAGGTGCGCTGGTGGATCGTCGGCGGGCAGCTTCCGATGAACTGCGGCGCCGCACCGCGCGTGCTGCTGGCCTATCTCCCGCCGCCGGAGGTGGAGCGGGTGCTGGCCCGCGGCACCACCCGGCTGACGCCCTTCACCACCACCGAGCCCGCAGCGCTTCTGGAGGAGCTGGAGGCTGTCCGCCAGCGCGGATGGTCGGTGGCTGTGGACGACGTCTACGAGGGGCTGGCGGCGATCGCCATGCCCATCTTCAACCCGGACGGGCGGCTGGCCGCCGCGGTGAGCCTGACCGGTCTGACCCCCTACATCATCCGCAACGGCCAGCCGGCCTTCCTGGAGGAGCTGCGGAGCGCGGTCCGCGACATCTCCGCCAACCTCCACTCGCTGTCGGTGCCGCCGCTGCACCGGGCGGCGCGGGCGCAGTCGTCGCTCGGCGACTGAAAGGGTAGCGGTATCGCTCCGCGGCACGCGATTCATGGAATGATAAAAGCAACCGCCCGCGGCGCCGCCACGGCCCGGGGCGCGAAGGGAGGAAAAATGCCGACACCCCATCGCCCGGTTCCCCACTACGTGACGACGGCGGCCGGCCCGCTGCGCGTCTGGCGCGGCGGCCGCGGACCGGACCTCGTCGTGCTGCCCGGCCTGACGGTGGCGGCCGGCCTGCGCGCCCGC